>JAVVFD010000007.1:0-44929 GCA_032250935.1 bacterium | reverse complement strand
GGAACCGCCTTGGTACGTGAACCGTATGCCGGGTGGTGTGAGAGGACTGAGGGGGCGACCCCTCATCCTACTCGATAAAATGCTTGTTTTAACCCTCTTTGCTAAAGAGGGTATTCTTCAAGCCCTTCACCAAGCGTTCATTATCTCCCCGCCTTCTTACGGCCACCCTTATAAATTTTCCACCCAGCCCCTTATAGTTGCCGCAATCCCTGATGAGTATATGATGCTCCTTAAGCAGTCTTTCCTGCAATGAATGAGCGCTCATCTCATTGTTTAGCCTTATGAGTATGTAGTTGGCGGCCGGCTTGCAGGTCTCTATACCCTTGATGTTTTGAAGTTCCTTTAGAAGGAATGTCCTCTCCCCGGCAATAAAGGCAAGGCTTTTTTCAATATATTCTTTATCACTGATGGAGGCGACAGCGGCAGCCTCTCCCATGAAATTAAGAGACCATGGTTCCTTGTATTGTTTCAGCGTGCTGATTATTCTGTCATGGCCGAAGAGATATCCTATACGCAGGCCGGCAAGGGCGAAGAACTTTGTCATTGAGCGTAGAACGATTAGCCTGTCAAAATTATGGATCTCATTTTTTATAGACTCCTCTTCGCAATAATCTATAAATGCCTCGTCTACAACGAGCGTTATCCCGGTCTCAGCAGCCTTATGGGCGATCTCGATAATTACCTTTTTTGGTGTAAGGCTGCCTCCGGGGTTGGAGGGGGATGCAAGCCAGAGCATATCATAGCCCTTTTTCATTACCGTATAAAGATGGGCAGTATCAATGCTGAAGTTGTTCTTTTCGACAAGAACAAAATGGTCTGCCTTGCATCCTGCAAGCTTTAATGCCCTTTCATATTCGGAGAAGGCAGGGGCGACGATGAGCGCCTTTTCAGGTTTAAGAGCCTTGGGGATGAGATATATCAGCTCCGTTGCCCCGTTGCCGGTGAGAATATTTTCTGCGGCTATGCTGTGATAGTTTGAAAGGGCATGGACGAGGGCAGAGCTTTGATTGTCGGGGTAGTTAATAACTCCGTTGATGGCGCCGATGATAGCTTCCCTCGCAAGGGGGGAGAAGCCGAGTGGGTTTATGTTGGCGGAGAAGTCTATAATGGCCGATTCCTCAATGCCAAACTTATTTGCCACCTCTTTTATGTTTCCGCCGTGAAGGTAGGTCATAAAATATTCTCATCCTTATAATCCTTCCCCGTCAAGGGGGAGGAGACATTTTTAGCAAGATAAAATCTCTTTTAAAAACAGTATGCCTATAAGCATTAAAGTGGCCGAAAGATACATAATTCTCACGACACCTTCAATCTGAACAGGTCCCAATACATTACTGTCATCACCGATAAAGGGCCTCTCTTCAGTCCGGCCAGGATAGTGATTGATTCCACCCAGCCTGATTCCGAGCGCACCTGCCGCGGCAGATTCAGGCCAGCCTGCATTTGGACTCGGGTGGTTTCGGCAGTCACGTATCATAATTTGCCATGACCCCTTCCAGTCCAGATTGAGTAGAAAGGCAGCGGCAATTATCAAAAACGCCGTAAGCCTTGCGGGGATAAAATTGGCAATGTCGTCTAGCCTTGCCGAGCCCCAGCCGAACTCTTTGTACCTGTCGTTTTTATAACCTGTCATGGAATCGAGGGTGTTGATCGCCTTGTAGGCCATAGCGAGCGGGACGCCACCTATGAAGAGGTAGAAGAGCGGGGCTATAACGCCGTCGGAGGTGTTTTCCGCCACAGTTTCAACCGCTGCCCGTGCTATCTCCGGCTTATCCAGTTCGTTCGTACTGCGGCCCACTATCCGGGAGAGGGCATCCCTTGCTACAGGGATATCTTCTTTGTTGAGAGCGTCTCCCACCCTGTATGCGGCATCCTTCAACCCTCTTGCCGCGATAGTGGTAAAGCCCAGGATAATAGTCACTATCATGCCAATCACTTCTTCCATTTTACAGGACAGCCAAATTATGACCGCGCTTAAAAAAAAGCTTGCAAGCGGCAGGAATACCGCCAGAATAATCCCTGAAATCTTTCTCTTGAGCCTTGATAGGTTTGATCCGTTAAAGGTCTTTTCAAGATTGCTTATAATCTTCCCCATTAAAATAACGGGATGGGGAAGCCACTTCGGGTCGCCAAGGATAAAATCGAGAATGAAGAGCGCAACCAGGGCGAGGGAGGCTATCTCGAATACCTCCATATCAGCCAAGCAGGAATTCAAAATCCTCCTTTGATATGGCACTCCCTTTTTTGGGTTTTTTAGAATCGTCCATTATTGCGTTAAAAAGGGCCATCTTTTTTTCCTTTAGAACCATCATCTTCTCTTCTATCGTATGGTGCATAAGCAGCCTGGTAATGGTCACCTTGTTTTTCTGTCCTATCCTGTGCGCCCGGTCGGAGGCCTGATTTTCAACGGCCGGGTTCCACCATGGATCCAGGTGGAAGACATATGACGCTTTTGTCAGCGTCAGTCCCTGACCTCCGGCCTTGAGGCTCAGCAGGAAAACCAGCGGCGTTTCTGAATTCTGGAAATTCTCAACCAGTTTCCTTCTTTTTGCCGTCGGCGTCGAGCCGTCGAGGCGACAATAGGGGATCTTTTCCCTTATAAGTTCCTCTTCCAGTATATCCAGAAAGGATGTGAACTGGGAAAAGACGAGTGACGAGTGCCCTTCATCTACAAGTTCCCTGAGTTTGGAGCAGAGAAATTCTATTTTTGGCGATTTTTCTTCGGCCGAGGGATCTATGAGCCTCGGCGAAATGCAAAGCTGCCTCAGTTTAAGTATGGCGGTGAGGGCCACAATGCTTGCCTGTGCCGCATTTCTGTTTGCATATGCAGCGGATATGTCCGACTTTATCATCTCCACCGTCTTTTGATACAGGACTTTTTGTTTGCCTGTAAGTTCGAGGTATATGTCGGTCTCCGTTTTAACTGGAAGTTCCTTAAGTATCTTTTCCTTCGTCCGTCTAAGGACGAAGGGCCTTGTCCTTTGCACTATGATATCGAGGTTTGCCGATGCGTCGGCTTTCAGGTATTTTTTAAATTGCTCGTATTCCCCTAGAAGACCGGGCAAGGCAAGATCGAGGGAGGAGAAGTATTCACCAAGGTGGTTCTCCATAGGGGTGCCGGTCACGACAAGCTTAAAGTAGCCCCTTAGCTTCCTGACGGCCCCCGTAGTAGATGCGTATATATTCTTCACCGCCTGAGCCTCATCGAATATTATGACGTCGAATAATGTTTTTTCCAGTGTTTCCATATCTCTTCGCACTACGCCATATGTAGTCAGGATAACGTCATAGTTGTGGAAGACCGCTTTTCTATCTGCTCCGGCATAAGAATAAACAGTCAGAGATGGATAGAATTTCTTTATCTCGCTTTCCCAGTTGAAAAGCAGGCTTGGAGGCATAACGATTAGTTGAGGCCCGCCTTTCTTGTTTCCTGCCCTGGAGCCTGGGGCCAAAACCTTTCCTTCTTTTATGGCGGCAAGCAGCGTTATGGACTGCAAGGTCTTTCCAAGGCCCATATCGTCGGCAAGGCATGCTCCGAAGCGGTGTTCGTAAAGAAATGCCAGCCAGTAGTAGCCCTCCTTCTGGTAGTGCCTCAGTTTTGCATTAAGCTTGCCTGGAAGGGGTATTTCTTTTATTTTTTCAAAGCCGGTCAGGCGCTTGATTAAAGCTTCATCTTCGGCAGAGAGCCTGATCTTCACTCCCAGCTTTCTTAGCTCCACCCAGTCAAGGATCTGAAGCCGAGGCACGCTGACTATTTCTCTTTCTGCCTGCTTCCTGCTGACATTATCTCCATACACCTTTCCTATGGCAGATAGCACCTTTTGCGTGTTTCTACTTAGCACCTCTACCGTCTCTTCCCCCTCAACTACGCCGCTATGGCTTAATGCTTTTTGCCACGCCTCTTCATCAAGCAGCTTTCCGTCGCAACTTATTTCAGGTTTTATTTCAAACCAGTCTATCCCTTCGGCGCGGCTACCCGCATCGAAGCTGAAATCCCATTCGGAAGTGACAACAAGTTTGCCCTTGAAGTATAGAGGTATCCCTTCACCCTTAAGAGCTTCATGGAGGACCGGAAGGGATGCATATAGAGCCTTTGCGCCAACTTTCATCTCCGAGTGTCTTTTCATCCCGTTGAATATATCTGTTCCGAAAATCTTGTAGGGAATAGTATAAAGGGGGGCCTCCAATGAGCAGTTATTGTCAGTGATTATCCATTTTTTGCCATCAAAATCGATTGACGATAATTCATCCTTTATGGAGTTGAATGCGTCATTGAGGCAGCTTTTCGCCTCCGCCCTGACCGTCCTTTTTCCGAAATCACCATTTGAAAGGGCTTCTTTTGTAATCCTCTCCATTTCTGTCTTTGTTCCGGCGGAAAGGAGCCTCATAAAGGCGTCAATGACGACCTTTCTTCTTTTCTTTGCCTTCATAGAGGCAGAAAGGTTGTAGCGGCCGCTTTCCATGATCATGAGAAGTTTGAAAAATGAGGAATTAGTCTGGGCAGACCTGCCGTTTATACCTCTAAGGGCGCAAAGTGTAGCTACACTTTCCTCCTCGTTCATTTCTATCTTCATTTGACATGAGTAGCTTCCGTTTTCAAAGTCAGACCTGTTTCCGTCTGCCTCAAAGATGAAACGCTCAAGCCAGTTTTTTTTCTTTCCCTTGACGCTGAAATGAAGGCTCCGAAACGTCTCCAGGGGGATGGTAAAGGGCAGATCTTTATCGCGCCCGCCCGCCTTCTGGTCCAGTTCGTGAACTCTTGCCGCCTCAAAGGTCTTTGAGACGGATTGCCAGAGCTTCAGGTCATCACCTTCCTGCATAAACCCGATCTCGGCGCTTTCAAGGTTGATGACAATTGAATTATTTAGGCGGTATGGTTTTAGCCAGGGCTTTGGGTCGTTATCAGAAAAGTAGCAAATGCTTGCCGATACATCACTGGTCGTTGCATTGAATTTTATTATGGGCCTGCAATGGATACCTTCATCCCACTTAAGGGCGATCATTTCATCATCTTTCTTTAGAAAGAGAGGATGAGTATCCCCATATTCCATCAGATATTCAAGGATACTGATTTTATTGATGTAGCGGAAATAGTAGTAATCGGGAGAGGCTGTCGCAAAAGGCCTTAGTTCTTCGGGCATAAGTGCGGCCCTTCCGCTTGCCTTCTTTTCGCCCTTATATACCGTGGCGATTGCGGAAAAGTATGAATGATCCCGCTTTAGGACGAGCGAATATCCCGTGGCGAGCCTTCTCTTCATAACAGGGGGCGCCTCCTCTATTTCAGGTCTTGTTTCCTTTGTCAGCAGAAGAGATCTTCTAAGGTCCCTCCTATGGGGGGCAATGATGCTGTTTCCCTTGAAGTGATCGGCGTTGATCAGGTTCTTGATGCATGCAACGACGCAAACGACATGTTTGCAGTTCTTCCTCTTGTTCCATGCAGGGCAGCTGCAATAATAATTTAAATTTTCATCTTCTACACGGATGGAGATTGTATATGACTTGCTGCCTTTAACCCTCGCAAGGAGGACGCTCTTTTCTTCGTTCCACTCAAATCTTTGAACGCTTCCCTGTCTATAATAATTAAAGCCTCTCAAGACATAGGGCTTCGGGCTGAGGAGGTAGATATCGCCCGGCGGTAAATTTCTAAGCGCTTCTATAATCCGGTTTTCATTTGTCATGTTTTTGCAGCGGTTCCTTCTTGCTCATTCAGGGGAAAATGGAATGATTTTCAGTTGTTTAAAGCTGAAGTCATTTGTTTGTATAAGGCGGCTTTTTCTTATATAAAAAAGGCGAACAGCATGAGCGCTACAAGCTCGGTTACTTCGTTAAACGCTCCTATTACATCGCCTGTTATGCCGCCTATCTTTTTTATGAACCATCTGGACCACAAGAGGCCAAGCGCTGTAACTATGAGCAGAATAATTATGCCTGTCATGCCGGCGGCTATGAAGGAGATAACCAGGGTGAGCGACAGGGCAATGCCTACCCTTTTTAGCGTAAGGCCTTCTACAAAAGGCCGCCCCAGACCTTCATCCCTGGCATAAGGCGCAATATGGGTAAGAAGAGCCATTCCATACCTGGAAATGACGGGCATCAAAATCAGTGCCATCCCCTTTACCTCTTCTCCCAGGCTGTTTAGCGACTCCCACTTGATCAGGACGAGAAAGACTATTCCCATGGCGCCGAAGGCACCAACGCGGCTGTCCCTCATGATTTTCAATATTTTTTCCCTGTTGTTGCCGCCGCCTATGCCGTCGAGCGTATCCATGAAGCCGTCAAGATGCAGGCCGCCCGTGAGCAAGACGAGGGAGGCGATGATGATGATGTTGACAAGCCTGTCAGGAAGGTAAGGGGAGAGGGCATAATTTATAAAAAAAAGTATGCCCCCCAGAAGCAGTCCCACAAGGGGGAATAGCGCCATGGACCGGCCCAGATCCTTTGCGTCGAAATCGCTGCGTGCAGGAAAGGGGAACAGGGTGAGAAATCCGAGTGCTGTTATGAATTGCCTCATTATTGACCCTTTATCGTCAGCGCTATGCCGGAAACGGTCATCACCACCCTGTTCGCAGCTGCCGCCATGCGCTGGTTCATGATACCCGCAAGGTCGGTATAGCGGCGGGAGAGGGGGTCGCCCGGAATAACACCGAGGCCGAGCTCGTTTGTAACGGCGATAACTGTGGTTTTATTATTGATGCAGGCGTTAGCGAGGGAGTCAATCCTGGAAAGGACCTCTTCGTCGCCTTCTATCAGATTGCTTCCCCTCCCCTCGCGGGAGGGGGTTGAAGGAAGGGGGACGTTTTTATGCATGATGTTGCAGAGCCATAGTGTAAGACAGTCGATGAGTATGACATCGTGCCCCTTTGCCTTTTCGATCACACCGGCTACATCTATCGGTTCCTCGGCCGTCACCCAGCTGTCACCCCTCTCTTTTTGGTGACGCGCAATACGATTCTTCATCTCATCATCGAGGGCTTCTGCAGTGGCGATGTAGAGCCGCTTTTTGCCGATTGATTCGGCAAGATCAAGGGCATAGGCGCTCTTTCCGCTTCGTCTTCCGCCGGTTATGAATATAAATTCTGACATATTGACCTGATTATATTTATGAAATACGGATTATAGATCTTAAGTTTTTTGACACGGAGCTCCACTGATAAATTATGATTATTAAGGTTACCTTTAAAAATTCAGATTTTGTCATTCCCGCCCCGTATCAAGTACGGGATAAACTCCGGCAGGAATCCAGTTAAGTCAACTCTCTGGATGCCGGATCAAACCCGGCAAGACGAATTATTATAGGTTTCCTTAAGATTTAATATCGTTTATGTTTTAAATCCGTGGAAATCAGTATCATTCGCGCAATCCGCGTTCTATCTGTTTTCTATGAAAACTTTCCCGGGCCGGAATTAATCTCCCAGCATCGCCTGTATATTGGCAAAGAAATCCTTTGCATTTTCCTCTTTTTTAAAAGGACATGTTTCGATAAGGCTATCGGCCTCCTCTATCACCTCGGCAGGTATCTCTGCAATGAACCTTGAGGGCTCCGATGGCTCCATCTTGCCGTATTTTACCCGGTGCGATGTGTGAGTGAGGTACAGCTCCTCCATCGCCCTCGTGATGCCGACGTAGCAGAGCCTTCTCTCCTCATCGAGTCCCCCCTCTGAGTAGATAGATCTCTTGTGCGGCAATATGCCGTCCTCCATGCCGGCCAGGAAAACTACGGGGAATTCAAGCCCCTTGGATGAATGAAGGGATATGAGGGTCACGCCGAAGCTGTCCTCATCTTTTCTTTCGTCCATATCGGTAAGGGCCATAGTCTCCAGGAACCCGGGTAGGTCGGCAGGCGCTTCAGCCACCTCATAAGCTGAAAGGGTCTCTATGAAACTCTCTACATTTTCCACCTTTCTTGCTGCCGTATCCGGTGTCTTGAATATTTCAAAGAGGTAGTCCTTGTAAGCCAGTTCGCGCACCAGCTCTTTCAAGGCATGTCCCATCTTTCCTTTTTCGGTAAAGCGGTCGCCAGATCTTTCAATAAGCAGGGCAAGCTCTCTTGCGACTGCGGCTGCCTTTTCTTTAATATCTGGCAGTTTGTGCGCATCTTTAAAGGTATGGAGAAGAGATGTTGATCTCTCGCGGGCAAGGTTTGCAAGACGCTCAAGCGTTGCAGCGCCAAGCCCTCTTTTAGGAGTGTTTGCAATCCTTAAAAGACTCAGGTCGTCCTTCGGGTTGGCAATTATCTTTAGGTATGCAACGAGGTCTTTTATCTCCCGCCTTTCAAAATAACTCGTACCGCCTATCACCGTATAGGGAATCCTCTCCTTTCTAAGCGCCTCTTCAAAAGGTCTGGAGAGGAGGTTGGCCCTGTATATAATGGCAAAATCGTCATAAGGTCTCTTCTTCTCATACTTAATGAGGGCTATGCGCTCGGCCACGAAGTCAGCTTCACTTTCCGCATTATCCGCCTTTATTATCCGTATTTTGGGGCCGAGTCCTCTCTCTGTCCAGAGCGTCTTTCCCATCCTGCTCAAGTTGTTTTTTATGACCCCGTTTGCCGCCTTCAGTATATATCCTCTCGATCTGTAGTTCTGCTCAAGACGCACCACCTTTGCGCCTTTAAAGTCTTTTTCAAAGCGCAGGATGTTGCCGATATCGGCCCCGCGCCAGCCATAGATCGACTGGTCGTCATCGCCCACTACGCAAAGGTTCATCTTTGCCCCCGCCAGCATCCTTACAAAGCGGTACTGCACCGAGTTTGTGTCCTGATATTCGTCAACCATTATGTAGTCAAATTTATCAATATATCTGGCCAACACATCGGGGTGGTCCTTGAATAGCTTTAGAGTGAGCAGCAGCAGGTCGTCAAAGTCGACGGCATTAAACGCCTTCATTGCGTTCTGGTATCTTGTGTGCAAAGATTCGGATATTGCGCCCAGATCGTCATGTGCCGATTCCTCCATCTCACCCGGCGCAGTCATGCCATTTTTTGTCCAGCTGATTCTCTCCATGACGGATTCAACCTTGAAACTCTTGTCCTCGACCTTTACATCCTGTATGAGGTTCCTCATGAGGGATAGCTGGTCGGAGGTGTCATATATGGTGAAGTTCTTTCGGTAACCAAGGCGCTCTATCTCTTTTCTTAAGATTCTAAGGCAAAGGGAGTGAAAGGTCGATATGACGGGGCGGCTTTCCGCCTTTTTCCCCAGCATGCCTGAGACCCTTCCCTTCATCTCTTTCGCCGCCTTGTTTGTGAAGGTCAGGGCAAGAATACTGTCCGCCGGCACCCCTCTGGAAATAAGGTGGGCCACCCTCATGGTAATAACTCTCGTCTTTCCGCTCCCGGCCCCTGCAAGGACGAGGAGCGGCCCTTCGGTGCTGAGTACGGCTTCCTTCTGGCGGGGGTTGAGGCTGTTGATCTCTCTGTTTATATTTGATGACATAACCGGTCATTCTACTTGAATATGCCGCCTGGTTGCAAGCTTAGCCGAGGTAATTTTTTGTAACATTTTAAAAAAATGTGTTAAAGTACATAGTTAGAGAAATTGCACGTAAGGAGAGTTGTTTTTTATGGATGAAAGACAGACAGCTTTGGCGATCAGGATTGTTACGCTTATTGCCGCAGCATACCTGAGCTCGGGGATTATTGTTGACCTTGTGAGCTCTCATATCCCTGTCTTTATTGATTCAGCTGCGTCCAGGGCTGAACGTGTATCATCTGTCGGCAAAATGGCCGGGATTGATTATTATGCTTCCGTATGGGAAAAGAACGTATTTAATCCGGGAGGCGTTACTGGTGTGGCAAAACCTGCCCTTAAAGAGATGGACCTTGAGACTGAAACTGTAGAGGAGATAAATATTCCGCTTTCGGCGCTTAACTACATACTGATTGGAACTGTAAGCGGCCAGGCATCTCATGCCTTCGCCATAATAAAGATACCTGCCGAGGAAGAGCAGATGCTCTACAGGACGGGCGATATGGTTGGTCCTGCCGAGATTGTCAGGATAGAGAGAAACAGGGTGATACTGAATAACTCGGGAAGGCAGGAAATGCTTGAGGTCGCCTTCGATACTGCCTCTCTTGAGGTAACAGGAAAAAAGAGGAGAGGCGATTCTGCTTCGAAAGGGATAAGGAAAGTATCTGCGAACAGGTTTATACTCGACAGGAAAGAAGTGGATCGGCTTTCAGGTGATATGAGTCAGTTTATGACCCAGGTCAGGATCGTTCCCAATATTGTCAGGGGAAAGGCTTCCGGATATAAGCTCATGAATGTAAAAAAAGGGAGCCTTGTCGAAGGCGTTGGTCTTCAGGATGGCGATATAGTAAAAGAGATAAACGGGAAACCTATAGACAAACCTGAAGCCGCTTTTGGGGCATACCGGCAGCTCAAAGACGAGGGCAGGTTTGTTATTGAGATAGAACGGAAAGGAAAACGCGAAACCCTTAGTTACGATATAAGATAGAGGCCTGCATAAGATTGCCTTTAAGCTATTAATGTCTTGAATATAATGAAAAAATTGATATAGTTGCCTGTATGATTTTCTGGAGGGGTCTTGAAGAGTTATAGAATGAAATCGGTTTTAAATATATTTATTCTCTTTGTTTGTATATCTGCCTTTTGCGCAGGCGAATCATCGGCGGCCGAAAAAAAACTTATATCCATGGATTTTGATAACGCCGACATAAAGGTGGTTATCAAGTTCATAAGCGAGCTTACGGGAAAGAATATCATCGTTGACAGCAATGTCAAGGGGAATGTTACCGTAATATCGCCGCGGAAAATCACCATTGAAGAGGCTTACAGAGTCTTTGAATCCATCCTTCAGGTAAACGACTTTGCCTCCGTCAAGTCGGGGGGCATTATCAAGATAGTTCCCAAGCCAGACGCATCCAAATCTCTTTCTTCGGCCAGCGTGGGGACGGATAGTAAAAAAGTTCCAAGGGGCGACAGTACGGTTACGCAGATTATTCCGCTTGATTACGCGAGCTCTACGCAGGTCAAGGCCGCCCTTGCCCCGCTTGTTTCCAAGAACGGGGTCATAATAGACTATGCCGGAACAAACACGATAATAATTACCGATATCGCCTCCAATCTTAGAAGGCTCATGGATATCATCAAAGAGATAGATCTTGCAGATATCAGGGAGCAGATAGAGGTAGTAAGGTTGATTTATGCCGATGCGGATGAGCTGTCGAAGCAACTCTCCACTATTTTTCCACTTGGCGGCACGACGGCAGCCAGAGGGAAAAGGGGGGGGACAACTACATCCGCCTTGAAATTAATCTCCTACAGCAGGACCAACTCCATTATCGTTGTTGCATCTGATGATGCGATGGCGAGGGTTAAGAACCTTATAGCCATCCTGGATGTGGAGACAGAAATAGAAGAAGGCGCCATACACGTCTATTACCTGCAAAACGGCCTTGCCGAAGATATGGCTAAGGTGCTCAGTAACATGACAAAGTCTCAGGGAAGACGGCAGGCGGGCGCAAAGGGGGCCGATGCGGAGATGCCCATAAGCGGCAACCTGGGAATTACCCCTGACAAGGCCACAAACTCTCTTGTCATTACGGCCTCACCCAGGGATTTCAAGGTGATAAAGGGCGTCATAGAACAGCTCGATATAAGGCGAAGGCAGGTCTATGTAGAGGCGACCATCATGGAAATAAGCCTTGACAGGCAAAGGGAGCTTGGCGTTGAATTCCGAGGCACTGCCGATCCTACAGTGGGAACGGATATCGAGGTTATTGGAGGCACCACATTCGGAGGTATTGAATCGGTGAGCCAGAACCCGCTCGGCTTAAGCGGAGCGGGCTTAATTGTCGGCGCAGTTGACGGCACGATAGCTTTTGGAAAAGAAACCTATCTTAATATCGGAGCGCTTGTAAAGGCGCTCGAGACCGAGTCGGGCGTTAATGTTTTATCCACGCCTCACCTGCTTACAACCAATAACGAGGAAGCCGAAATTATAGTGGGTGAAAATGTGCCATTTGTAACCGGAAGCAGCCAGTCAACGGGTGGAAACACTATTACCACTATCGAAAGGAAGGATATCGGTATAAAGCTTAAGATAACCCCGCAGATTAATGAGAGTGACTTTGTAAGGCTGAAAATATACCAGGAAATATCAAACGTCAAGGAGACGCCTTTGGAGGGCGCCTCCGACCTTATAACGTCCAAACGATCTGCCAGCACAACAATAGTTGCCAAGGACGGGCAGACCGCCGCCATAGGCGGCCTCATAAGCGATACCGAGTTTGATTCGGCAAGCAAGGTGCCTTGTCTCGGCGATATCCCCATACTTGGAATCCTCTTTAGATCTACAACGAAGAAGAAGGAAAAGAAAAATCTCCTCATATTCCTTACTCCCCGGATTATCAGAGACGGGGAGGAACTTGAAGTAATTACACAAGAAAGAAGAAAAGAGATGGATAAGCTTGGAGAAGATGGCCTTGCCTTAAAATCGCAGGAAAGCGAGGGAGAAGCTAAAGAGGAAGCAAAAGAATAAAAATGAAAAAAATAGGTGAAATACTCATCTCCCGTGGCGCCATCAATGAAGAGCAGCTTGCTTTAGCCTTATCTGCCCAGAAACCAAAAGGCGACCCCCTGGGTAAGCTCCTTGTTCGCAAGGGGAATATAGATGAGACTGAGCTTGTGGGCGCCCTTGCGGATCAATTTTCCCTGGACCATATAGATGCACTTCCTAAAGATCTTGACGCCGAAGAGATTGAGGTTTTGGTCTCCCTTTCATTCTTAAAAAAAAGCGGCATTCTCCCATACCATAGCACTGAAGATACAATATTTGTCGCTACATCCGACCCCTTAAATACCGGCCCCATAGATGATTTGCAGTCACTTGCCGGGAAAAGCATTGTTCCCGTTATGTGTACTCATGAAGAGATTACCTCTGCAATTCACGCACTTATGGAAGAGAGCTTTTCCTCTACGGAAGAGGCTATGGAGGATATTTCCGATGAAGATCTCGGTTCCATCTCCTTTGATCTCGAAGAGGCCCAGGACCTGCTCGATTTTTCAGACGAAGCGCCTATAATCAGGCTGGTAAATAAACTCTTTTATCAGGCGGTAAAAGAGAGGGCCAGCGATATCCACGTTGAACCTTATGAGACGAAACTGACCGTAAGATTCAGGATAGACGGCACTCTCTATGAAAGGTTAAATCCTCCCAAGGCGTTCCACTCGGCGATGGTGTCAAGGCTGAAGGTAATGGCCGGGCTCGACATAGCAGAAAGACGGATGCCCCAGGACGGCAGGATAAAGATAAAGATAGCCGGGAAGGATGTAGATATAAGGCTCTCCGTAATACCGACGGCATTCGGGGAAAGACTCGTCATGAGAATACTGGACAGGGCAAGCGTGCTCCTTGGCGTATCCGATCTTGGTATGGACGGTCTCGATAAAAAGTCATTCGAGCGCATAATACATTCATCAAACGGCATAGTGCTCGTAACGGGGCCAACGGGAAGCGGCAAGACGACCACCCTTTACGCCGCCCTTGGCGACCTCAACTCGCCGGAGAGAAATATCCTTACCGTTGAAGACCCCGTGGAGTACCAGATATCAGGTATAGGCCAGATTCCGGTCAATACGAAGGTGGGGCTTACCTTTGCCAAAGGACTTCGCTCTATATTGAGGCAGGACCCTGATATCGTCATGGTTGGAGAAATTCGTGATGTTGAAACGGCTGAAATTGCCATTCAGGCATCTTTGACAGGGCATATGGTCTTCAGTACGCTCCATACAAATGACGCGGCAAGCGCCGTCATCAGACTGGTGGATATGGGGATTGAATCTTTTCTTGTCTCGGCGACCTTGAGGGCCGTTGTTGCCCAGAGACTGGTCAGGAGGATTTGCGATAGGTGCAAGGAGAGCTACAGTCCAGATGAGGTTGTTTTGGAAGAGCTGGGTATTGATTCAAGAGGAAAGATGCTCTTTTATAAGGGAAAGGGTTGTGATTCTTGTTCCGGTACCGGATATAAGGGGCGGATCGCCATATACGAAATACTTGTTGTAAGCGAGGCCATAAGACGGCTCATTGTCGAGTCTGCCGGTATGGACGACATTAAAAATGAGGCCATAAAAGGAGGCATGGTAACTATGAAAGGTGACGGCATCAGGAAAATCGAGGCAGGCAAGACTACGCCTGAAGAGATACTCTCAGTAACCAGTGAAATAGGCTGATTTTGGCGCTAAGAGATAAAATAAGGAAACCATCCTTCATATATGGCCTTGTATTTTTTCTGCTGCTTGTTTTTTTCGCGGTCCTAATGTTTCCCTATGCTGATGTCAAACTTTGGGCTTTATCGGCTGCCGGTAAAAAGGCTGGAGCCGAAATCAGCGCAAGCGAGATTTCTTTCCTGTTTCCTGTCGGCATGGAGCTTAAAGACCTGAAATTTTCCGGGAAGGTAAATGGCAAGCGACTGAGGTCTCCCGATTTTAAGCTGATAGGGTTCAGGTTTAAACTTTTAAGCCTTTTTAGTGAAGAAAAGAGAGTAAGTTTTTATATTGAAAATGGCGGAAAAGGAGAGGGGGAGATCGGTCTTACAGCCGGCGCAGCGAGAATAATCATTGATTCGGAGGATATAGATATCTCGGGCCTTAGCTACGCCGACGATCTTGATGTTGAAAGTGGAGAAGTCACTCTTAAAGCCGACGCCACCTTGTCCAGGGACCTGCTTGAGAGCGAGGGAGCTATGGACCTTGCAGCAAAAGGGCTCATGTTGAAAGGGTCCGCCATATTTGTGCCTCAGCTTGCATCGGATAGATTAAAGGTCCGGCTTGAAAAGGAGGGGAGCGATATTTTAATAAAGGCTGTTAATGGAAATGTTGAAGGGATAGAGATAAAAGGGGGCGGCAGGATTACTCTCAGGCAGGATGTCGTCAATAGCGGCATTAATCTGAAACTTACTTTAGATACCTCAGGAAGTAAAAATGAGACCATAGTTCCGCTTCTTGGTATGGTGTCAGGTGGCGCTGACCGCCTTAGCGTGGATATTTCCGGCACATTAATGAGACCGAAGACATTAATCAACGGGAAAAAAGTTTTCTGATTTATTGTTACAGTGCTTATAGATATTAATTCCCCTTTTCTGGTGGGAGGGGATAAAGGGGAGGAGGTGTTGTATTCAGATATTTAAGAGGATGCAACTTTCTGGCCTGATAACGGTAAATTCAGTTCAGGTTTAATTATGGCAGTTTTCAGATATAAAACCTACGATACATCGGGGAAGACACTGTCCGGCATTATAGATGCCGACAGTCCCGACCATGCAACATCGAAGCTTAAGGGGAAGGGGCTTTTCCCCTTTGAGGTAAAGCTGGAATCGCTTCCGGCGCACAAGGGCGCGGATAAAATCGCAGGCAGAGACAGGGTTAAGGGCAGGGAGATAACTGCATTTACGAGACAGATGGCCTCCCTGTTGCTGTCGGGCATGCCGCTTGTCGAGATACTTGCAGCCCTTTCGGAGCAGACCAGCGGCGGGCAGTTGAAAAAGATAATTGTTTCTATAAAGGAAAAGGTCTCGTCGGGGATATCGCTGTCTGAGGCATTTTCAGATTATCCACGCTGCTTTTCACCCACTTTCGTAAGTCTTGTGAGGGCAGGGGAGACGGGCGGAGAGCTGGACAGGGTGCTTGAGGAACTGGCCGACCTTGGAGAAAAGCAGGAGGCGCTCAAGGGAAAGGTTATGGCGGCAATGGTCTATCCGCTGTTTATGACACTTGTTGGAACTCTCGTTCTGTCGGTCCTCTTTATTCTGGTTATCCCAAAGATTATTTCCATATTTGATAATATGGAGCAGTCTTTGCCGCTTCCGACAAAAATGCTGGTTTTTATGACCGATATTGTCCATGGATATTGGCCCTTTATTGTGATGCTCATTATGGCAGTCTCCTTGTTTATGTATAAAATTTGGAAAACAAAAAAGGGGCGGATGCTGATAGATCGCGCCATCTTGAAGGTTCCGGTCCTGGGGAATCTGATCTGCCGTATGGAGGTGTCGAGATTTGCAAGGACATTTGCCCTTCTCCTGAGGGGAGGCGTTCCGCTCACAAAGGCTATAGACATATCAAAGGATGTGGTAAAAAGTTCGCCCATCGCCCGAAATATTGAAGAGGCAGGAAAAAATGTCGCCGAAGGTGGAGAGCTTTCCGTCCCTCTTAAAGCGGCAGGGCTGTTCCCTCCGGTTGCGGTCCATATGATTGCCGTTGGCGAGAAGGGCGGCAATCTTGAGCATATGCTCTTAAATGTTGCCAATAGCTTTGACAGGGAGGTTGACGCTGTTTCTACAGGAATGGCATCTATAGTTGAACCTCTCCTTATAGTTATTATGGGCATTGCCGTTGGGTTTATCGCCCTGGCCATACTTCTTCCCATATTTGAAATGAACATGCTGGTCGGCTAAAATGAATTATTTAAAAAACTTAAGCGATTCTGATAAGAAAACTCTGAAAATGGGCGGAGTTGCCCTTTCTGTGTTGCTCTATTTGATTCTTATAATATTCCCCTTGAAGGAGAGAGCGAATTTTTATGAAAAACAGATAATAATAAAGACCAAAGCCGCCCAGGATATGGCCGGTATGGCGCTTAGATATAAGACCTTGAATGAGCGCTTTGACGAACTGATGAACTCTGCCAAAGAAGATAAAGGCAGCTTTACGCTCTTTTCCTTCCTTGACGGCGCAGCAGCCGACTCAAACCTTAAGGAGAGAATAAAAGGTATGAAGCCCACGGTCATCTCGAAGGATAACTATACCGAATCAACGGTAGCGGTAGAGCTGGAGGATGTGGATATAAAATCCCTGACAAGCTATATCCACATGATAGAATCATCGGGGCATAATCTTAAAATCAGGAAGGTTGATATTAAACCGAGGTACAGCGCACCTGAGAACATAAATGTTACGCTTATAATTTCTGCTATTTCTATGAAGCGCTAAGTTTGTGAGTATAAAAATTTTTCTTAACGCAAAGAAAAAACATCTATCAGTCTCCCCATTATCTTGGGAGGATGAATTTAGTTTCCCCTCTTAAAGGCAGGAGGGGATTAAGGGGCGTTATGACGTGTATGTATTAGAGCTTGTGTTAAATTATACGTGGCAGATTGCCGCTTTATATCAAAGCCATTTAAGGAGAGTTTAGTATGAAAAAAAGAAACATTTTACAAAACAACAAAGGATTCACCCTTATAGAAATACTTGTCGTTCTTATAATCCTGAGCATCCTTGCAGCGGTTGTGGCGCCGCGATTGCTGGATAAACCTGAACAGGCAAAAAGAACCGCCGCCGCCGTTCAGATACGAAATATTGAAGGAGCTATCAAACTTTTTTATCTGGATAACGGGTTCTACCCTACGACTGAACAGGGACTGGATGCGCTGGTAGAAAAACCGACAACGGGAAGGATACCTAAAAAATATAAGGACGGGGGATATCTGGAAGGCGGAAAGATACCTCTTGATCCCTGGGATAACGGTTTTATCTATATCTCCCCCGGAGTTCATAACAGGGAATATGATATAGAGTCTTTCGGGGCCGACAGTGAGGATGGTGGTGAAGGGAATGATGCCGATGTGGAAAGCTGGAATATGGAATAAAAGCGGCTTTACCTTTATAGAGATAGCGGTGGCGCTGTTTATAATCAGTATCTTCGCCGCAGTAGCATCGCCTCGTCTTCTTGCCTTCTTCTCTTCTGAAACCATTGAAAGAAGCGCATCGAGGCTTGGCCTCTATATTGAACATGTAAGGGATGAGGCGGTATATAAGAGAAGGTTCTTAAGTCTCACATGCGCTATTGAAGAGGGGCGTTTTATGGTAACCTCATCTGGAGAAGATGAGCAAGGCCTGTTGATGAGGCCCTTTACACTGCCGGAGAGCATTAAAATAGTTGATATAGATATTCAGGGCAGGGGGACCGACATTGCAGGGGAGTCATTCATCTCCTTTTCCCCGGGCGGAATGGCAGACGGCGCATTTATCCATCTGAGAAGTGATGATGAAAAAGAGCTTACCATTAAGATATTCCCACTTGCCAGAGAGATAGATATTTATGAAGGATATGTTGAAGGGGCTTAAAGTAAAGAGCCAGGGATTCACGCTTTTAGAGGTGATGGCGGCCCTCGCCATAATCTCTATCTCTCTCGTCGTTTTATTGTCGTCGCAAAATGCCAATATAAGCAGAAGCCATTATTCAGATTCTCTGGCTAGGGCGGCAATGCTGGCCCAGAAAATTATTTCAGAGGGCGATGTTGATAAACTTGTGGACGGCAGCTTGGAGGGCAGTGAGGAGGCCGGCAATATAGTTTTCAGGTGGGAAAAGGTGGTGACGCCATCTATGGTTGAAGGTCTGAAAAAACTGACTGTGCTGGTTAGCTGGGGTGATGGCAAGGAATATAGGCTTGAGACATATCGGGCGTCTTAAAAACAGAGCATCATTGTTCATGTACCGCCAGCATATGGTTCGGAATAAAAACGGTTTTACGCTCCTTGAAATAATGATCGCCATAACGATACTCTCCTTTATTATGGGGATTGTCTATTCAAGCTTTTCCGCCATATCAGAGTCAGACAGGAGGATTAGCCTTGCAAGCGAATCGGCGCTTAAGGCGAGAAACTTTTTTGGCCTTATGAGCAGGGAGATCTCCTCCATCTTTGTCCCTTCGGAGCCTGCAGGTGCAGGGGAAAAAGAGGACAGGCTAAACTACGGACTCATATGCACAAAGGAGGGCGATCTGCAGCGTATTGATTTTACCGCCGCCCTTTCCGACTCGGGCAGTATGTCTGATGTGGCGCTAAAGGAGTTTGGATATTATCTCGTGTCTACGGGAGCTGGGGAAGGAGGGGGGCATTCCCTCTTTAAGCGAATAGATGCGACCCCTGATGACGATATCGCCGCAGGGGGCGTCGATTATTTCCTTATGGATGGGGTCTCATCGCTTCGCTATGAATTTATGAAGAATGAGGATGAACTCCTTGACGAAGTGGACGCAAGCGACAAGGCCTCCCTTCCAAAGGCGATAAGGGTGGAGATTTCTCTTATAAACGCTGAACTGGATATAGAAACTTTTTCTACGACGATTTCGCCGTACCTTGCTAAAACCTTTTGATCAGTTTCTTTGCCAATATGAAGGTGAAAATTAAAGCTAGCGGCGAAGGTGGCTTTGCCCTTTTATCGGTGCTTGTTATTATTGCAATCATCACCCCTTTGGTAGTAAACCAGAGTTACAAAACGGGGGTTCAGCTCACAGGGTCGGGATACCTTGCAGACAAAATAAAGAGCAGGGAGATTGCAAAGAGCGGCCTTGAAGCCGCCATTCTTGCCCTCAAAAAAGATGACAAGGATTACGACAGCTATCTTGACGAGTGGGGGCAATTTGTAGAGCTGAGTGGCCTTTCGTCCACTTTCTTTGAAGAGGGAAGTTTCAGCGGAACAATTATCGATGAAGAGGGGAAATTAAATATAAACCTCCTTGCTCCTAATAATGAGAAAAGTGACCAATTGACTTTGCTTTTTGATGAGCTGCAGATTGATACGGATATACTGGCCGGCGTAATGGACTGGATCGATAATGATAGCGACGCCACACTGATGGGGGCTGAAGATCATTACTATAAATCCCTTGAAAACCGATATAATTGTAAAGACGGCTTAATGGATAATATATACGAGCTAAGATTGATAAAAGGGATGACGGATGAGGCCTTTCTCGGAAAGGGTGAGGCAAAAGGGTTGACGGATTTTATATCCGTATATGGCGATAAAAGCGTTAACATTAACACTGCGCCCTATGAGGTGATTTTATCACTCTCTGAAGATATAACTCCGGTGCTGGCCAGGGAAATTATTGCATATCGCGAGACGGGGCCGATAAAGAGCGTTCCAGAAATTAAGGATATCATTGACGACGATGATCTCTATGATGGCTTGAAGTCAAAAATAAAGGTAAACAGCAGGTTTTTTTCCATAAGGGTAAGGGGGATGGTTAAGGATATCTATACGGACCTTCATGCCTTTATTGAGAGGAATGGCGATAATATTACAATGCTATATTACGGTGAGGCTTGAGTGGCAAAAAAGTTTACAGGTATAGATATAACCGGTGACACCATAAAGACGGTGGAACTTACTGTTTCGGGCAGGGATGTGGCCCTTACCGGCATGGCTGAATATAAATTGAGCTCAGACTTGCCGGAAGATGCGCTGGCGAAACTTGTAAGGGGGAAAAATATAGAGGCCCGAAACGTATGCACAGGCGTTGCTGCCGGAAAGATTTTTTTCAGGCAAAATTCTTTTCCCTTCAAAGATAAAAAGAAGATATTGCAGGCCCTTCCATTTTTGCTTGCAGACAGCCTTCCCTTTCCTATGGAAGAGGCGCTGCACGATTCACTTATGCCCTTAGAGATGGATGATAGCGCCCTCGTTGCAACTCTGATCGTAAAAAAAGAGACAGTTAGTGAGCTGGAAGAGAGATATTCAAAGGCAGGAATAAGCCCTTATTTAATAGGCGCTGAAAACGCTGCTATCGCCTCGGCGCTTAGACCGGAAGATAAAGAGGCAAAAGACTGGATGTCGCTTTATATAGGAGAGGATAAAATTATAATAAGTTTTATTAAAGATGAAATGCTTGTGGCAAGCAGAACTATAGACAGGGGAACAGAAGATATAACTTCAAAATTGATGTCAGGCCTGGGAGTAAACGAGCTTGAGGCGGCAGATCTACTTTATTCGGGAAGCTTTAAGCTGGATCAGGCAAAAATGGCAGAGGCTGAAGAATCAATAAAACTTTTCATTGATTCAATTATCAGGGAGCTTCACCTCTTTCTTAAAAAAATTGCTCATACTTCTAATCAAATTTCTAATCAGGCTTCCAGCCTCCAGCCCTTATTGCTTCTTTCAGGCGAGGGAGCCGCGATAAAAGATCTGCCGGCATATATTGAATCTGAAATGGATATATCGATTATAAAATCCATTGCGGCTCATGATATAAAAATTGGCGATGGGGTTGATGCAGCCGAGCTTAATACAAAGAGGGTGGCGGCCCTTGGCTATGCTCTTGCAGGCGTGTCAGGGGGAGGGATTAACTATACAAAGGGCCGAAACAGGCTCTTTGATTTTCCCATATTTAAAATCATTTATGGGGAAAGAAAGCTCGTTATAGCCGCTTTTCTCCTTTTGATCTTTCTTTATACCATGAGTCTTGCCGTGTCCGTTTATAGGGGAAACAGTAAATATACCCAGCTTAAGGAAAGCGTCCGCCAATCTTTTAAAGAGGCCCTTCCAGAGGTCAGGAGGATAGTCAACGAAAAGTATCAGCTTGCCACCGCCCTTGCTGAGCTTGAAGAAAAGGTTTCACTTGTCTCCGATGAAGGCTCGGTCAAGGTGATTGACATATTAAGGGCTGTCGCCACCTCCGTTCCGGAAGGCACTCTTTTTAAGGTGACCAGGATGACCATTGGCGACAATGAAGTAAAGATAGATGGAGAGACGGAAAACTTTGACGGTGTGGAGAAAATAAAATCAGCGCTGAAAAAAAACGCTATCTTCGCGGATGTAGAAGTAGGTGGAGCAAAGGCGAGTCGGCTTCAAAATGTGATTGAATTCAGGTTGAATATCAGGATTGCAAGTTGAGTTTTTATAAAATTTTGTTCAAGATACACGGGTGCAATTAAGTGACAGGGCCATAGGCAGCAGGGTGAAAGAAAAGAATGGACATTGCGTTCTTCGCGAGGATACAAATCTCTACAGTGCCCATTTTGACCCCGAAAAGTGGGCTCTAAGCACAGAAAACAGCTATTTTTGGAATGATAATGCATATAAATCCATATGTTAGCTTGGTCCGACCCCGTATGCTGATGCTTTACTTATCATGGATGTCCCCGGTTACTTTAGCTGTCCCCGGTTACTCGGTTACTGTCCCCGGTTACTCATGAGCAAGGCCCTAAAACAGAAGGGCTTTAAGTTTACAGGGTCAACCATTTGCTATGCCTTTATGCAGGCAACTGGAATGGTCAATGACCACATAAGGTCATGCTACAGATATGATGAAATCAGGAATTTATAAGGAAGAAGAAAGGAACTTTCTTTTTTTAACATTATGTCGCTAGTTTATACCGGCGATCTTCTCCAGCATCTCCACCCATTCCCCTATCCCCTCTCCGCTGGTACAGGAGGTCTCCATGATCTTGAGATCAGGGTTCATCTTCAGGGCGTTGGCTCTTGCCTTTTCAATATCGAAGTTGCAATAGGGGGCAAGGTCCAGCTTGTTTATTAGGAGCAGGTCCGATGCGTGAAACATTGCGGGGTATTTAAGCGGCTTATCATCCCCCTCGCTTACGCTCATGACAGATACCTTGATGTCCTCTCCGAGATCAAACTCGGCTGGGCAGACCATATTGCCCACATTCTCTATTATGAGAATATCCAGATCTCCCTGCTCAATTAGCCAGGGCAGAGAGTGATGGATCATATGGGCATCTAGGTGGCAGCTCCTGCCGGTGTTTATCTGCCTTAGCGGGATACGGAAACGCAGGAGCCTTTGAACATCGAGATCGGCCTGGATATCCCCTTCTATTACGGCGACCTTTTTTCTGCCATCAAGGGCCTCAAGGGTCTTTTCAACGACAGATGTCTTACCTGATCCCGGTGAACTTATGAGGTTGATTGTAAATATCCCCCTCTCTTTAAGCTGTCTCCTGTTATTGTCGGCGAGTTCCGCATTCCTGGCCAGAACCTTTTCATTCAGAATAATATCGTGCAACTAGGCTACCTCCATACTTACTATATCAAGTTCCCTGCCGGAAATAAGTTCACTCGATATCTCTCCGCAGCCGGGACAAGGGGTCGAAAAATAGCGGTCGAGTTCAAATTCGGTTAAGCAGTTTTTACACCTTCCCATGACCGGTATCTCCTCTATATCCAGCTTGGCTCCCGCCATGTTCGTCCCCTCGGTGATGGCGCTGAAACAAAAACTGAGTGATTCCGGCTCAACGGCAGTCATTGCGCCTATCTTTAACTTGATCGACTTAAGCTCACCTGCCACATTTTTGGCGAGCTCCGTCTTCACAATATCCAGGATATTTACAGCTATCGACATCTCATGCATATGTAAAAAAGTAGCTCTTCTGCTGATAAAAAGCAACTTTTATATATCTTTCCACCACTGTCTCAAGGCAGTCCCTTCTCCCGTTAAAGGGGAGAAGGGGATTGTACAAAATAAGGGCAAATTAATGTCATATTCCATTTTAATTGAAATGCCGCTTCAAATCACGCTAAAGAGGAATTTATAACAATTATTGCCACTATGCATAAAATAGGTTAGAATCGGGGCTTATTAAAAATAATTTCATACAGGTGATGCAAGTTGAGAAAGGTTGAAGAAGCGCTTAAGATAGTCATGGAAGGGATGATCCCTATGCCTGCCGAAAAGGTCCCAATAACCGAGGCCGATGGACGTATCATTGCGGAAAAGATTTCCAGCCCTTTATTCCATCCGCCATCGGATAACTCGGCAATGGACGGTTTTGCAGTCAGGTGGGAAGATGTAAAGGATGCAAGCAAGGCTTGCCCTGTCACCTTAAAGGTGCTTGAAGACGTCCATGCGGGAGAAAAATCCGCTCTTGAGCTCAAGAGCGGCGAGGCGACAAGCATAATGACGGGCGCGCCCATACCTTCAGGGGCCGACACGGTTATAAGGGTGGAGGATACCAATCGCTCAAGAGGCGAGACTATTGAAATATATAGTGGCGACAAGAAGGGCAAGGATATCAGGCGTAAGGGCGAAAACATCCGCAAAGGTGATGCGGTCTTTGAAGAGGGTACGTGCATCGGCCCTGCCGAAGTTGGCATGCTGGCCCTTATGGGAAAGCCGATCGTATCGGTCTACAGGAAGCCGCTTGTCTCCATACTCGTTACAGGTGATGAGATAAGGGATCTGGACGAGCCCTTTGATGAAGAGATGATTGCCAATTCAAACGGCTATGCGCTTGCGGCCCAGGTTAAGGAGGCGGGGGGGATACCGATCCTGCTGGGGATTGCGAGGGACTCAAAGGCCGCTCTCCATGAAAAACTTGAGCAGGCACTAAAGGCAGATATCATTATTACCTCAGGCGGCGTCTCAATGGGATATCATGATTATGTAAAGGATGTCTTCCAGGAACTTGGTGTTGAGATAAAATTCTGGCGCGTAGATATGAGACCGGGACACCCCGTGGCATTCGGAAGACTTGGGTCAAAGCCGGTCTTTGGCCTGCCAGGAAACCCTGTATCCACCATGGTTTCGTTTGAGCAGTTTGCAAGGCCCCTTATTAAGGCAATGAGCGGAAGCCTTGAGCCATACCGCCTGGTTGTTGAGGCAACTCTCAAGGAAGATATAAGCAGCAAGAAGGGTCGCAAACATTTCATCAGGGCAAAGCTTGACTTTGCAGATGGCGCCTACAGCGTGACGACTACGGGCGCGCAGGGAAGCGGCATCCTCCTTTCCATGTCAAGGGCCAACGGGCTTATTGTAATACCTGACGAGGGCGGCGAGTTCAAGGCCGGCTCTACGGTAAAAGTGCAGCTGCTGGGAAGACAGGAAAAGGGTCTTGCGGACCCATCCTATTAAGAACCCTATTAAGAACGATATGACTAATCCCCCTACAGATTCAAAAGAAAACTCTGCAATAATCCCACGAGCTGAGCATAATGTCTCACGGAAACTGATCAGCGAAAATGCCATCAAGGTCTTAAGACGTCTCAATCGTTATGGCTTTACAGCATACCTTGCCGGAGGAGGAGTGAGAGATATAGTCCTTGGCAGAGAGCCGAAAGATTTCGATATTGTCACCAGCGCCACCCCTGAAGAGATAAAAAAAATCTTCAGAAATGCCCTGCTTATAGGCAGGCGTTTCAGGATTGCCCACATCCGCTTCCATAATGAGCTTATAGAGGTTTCCACATTCAGGGCGCTGCAAAAAAATGAAGAGCCAGAAAAGTCCGAATTGGAAGGGTTAGCGCTGACTGAAGAGGAAGGTGATGCCGATATGGATCCATCCATTGATGAAACCGGCAGAAGAAGGAAAATGCCCGTTGAAGGTCGGCTTCAATCTGAAGATGGTCTTATCCTCAGGGATAACGTCTGGGGCAGCCCCGAAGAGGATGCCTACAGGAGAGATTTTACCGTAAACGCCCTCTTCTATAACATGGAGGATTTTTCAATAATCGACCACGTAGGCGGCATGAAGGACCTGCTTCAAGGAAGGCTTAAACTTATCGGCGAGCCCGGGCTTCGCTATAGGGAGGATCCCGTAAGGATGCTAAGGGCGGTCCGGTTTGCGGCGAAACTCGGCTTTATCATTGAAAGAGATTCACTGGAGCCTATAACTGAGCTTAAAGAAGAGATATTAAAGTCAAACTCCTCAAGACTGTATGAGGAGCTCCAAAAGCTCTGGATTTCAGACGAGGCCGAAAAGGGGTATCAGCTTATGCGCTCTACTGGCCTCTTTGCCACCCTCTTTCCTGAGGTGGATGAATGGCTTGGGACAGAAGATGACGCCTACCCGCACACATTCCTGGGCTCTGCCTTTCAGTGGATTGAAGAGGAGATAAGAGATGGGAGGAAGATCTCCCCTGCGCTGCTGTTTGCCGTAATCATGTCGGGACCCATCATAAAGAAGGCGAAAGAGCTGCAGGAAGAAACAGGTGCAAAGTTCCCCGTAATATTCCCCGTCGTAAAGAGCCTCATAACGGTAGCAAGAGAAAGAATATCCATCCCAAAGAGGGACACAGAGTCTATCAAGGCCATTCTCTATGGCGAGCAGCGCTTTCCCCAGACGAGGGGCAAAAGGCCCTACGCCTGGCTGAGAAACCCCGGCTTTACAGATGCCTTCAGGTTTTTCAGGATGAAGAAGAGCATCGAGGGTGGAGATAAGGAGCTGATCGAGTGGTGGGAAAAATTTATGAAAACAAATCAGGGCGAAATTGCGCCGCCCAGGAAAAAACGCCCACCAAGAAAAAGAGGCAAAAGAGCTTATAAAAAACCTGCCTGAAACAACAATTTCAAAACAATGTTTTTACGAAAATTTTCACATAAAAAAGCCCCGCTTTTTAAAGCGGGGCTTTTCTGATTTTCAACAAACTATTTGTATAAAAACTATTCTACAGTAAAGGTTGATTCCTCAACGATAACGTCGAACTTGTAGCCGCTGCCAAAATCCTTATCAACCTTGAGCATGCCTTTTGCAAGCACTATTTGGCCCGTCTCTGCCTTTTCAGTAGATGTAAATATTACGTCCTTAGCTCCTTCAGCCCCTGATCCATCCTGAATATGATACCAGTTGGTGCCCATAATCTCCATATTCGACTTAACAATCTTTCCTCTTACGCTGACTTCCTTATCAACAAGTTCAGCTTTTTTTGCATAAAGCTCCTCTACGGTGTACCCTTTTGCCGCCTTCTTTATGCTCCCCTTCTCGGGGGCATTGGAGGTCTTGGGAGTCACCACTCCGGGAGAACCCGCGGTATCGGCAGCTGCGCCGCCTTCTCTGCCAACCACTATGCCGCCGGCAAAGAGTATTTCGTCAAAGGTCTTGTTCAAGCTCTTGCTCTCAAAGTTATACATCATTGATCCAGGGGGGATAGTCACTTTATCCCCAACCTTAACTTCTGTCTGAGGAACTGCGGCCCAGTGCTTCTTTCCGTTAGATTCAATCTCTACATAGGTATAGCTGGCTTGATTCATGGTAGTCGTAACTACGCCTTCTAAACTGGCAGGCGCTTCAAGCTCAAGCTTAACTTCTTCACCTTCTATTTCCTTGGAAGACTTCTGACAGGCTCCGAGGGCCAGGGTTAAAAATAAGATAGCAAACACTTTTAAATAATTCTTCATATCTCTCCCATCCTTATTATATTGGTTTTTTTGGTTTTATTGAACTTTTGATAATACCAAACCCGGGGCGGCCTTGGCAAGAGTTCTTTGCAACTATTTAATCTGCCCTATGACGACATCACAATAAAGAGCGCCGACAAGACAGCCCAGGCGATGGAAAGCAAGGTAGCTGCGATGCATATTGCATATAGGCTGCGGTGAAGAAGATTCTCTTTCTTCACCTCCTTGTAGCCAAGCATATAGCCTGCCGCTATCCCGCCTGCTACCCCTCCTCCATGAGCCCAGTTATTTATGCCGGGGACTATAAAGCCAAAGAGGGCAAGAATTATCACCCAGCTGTAGAGGTCCTTGAAGATTCTTTGGCCGTAGACCCCTCCCCTGCTTTTGCCATAGTAGAGTCCGGCGCCTATTAAGGCGCATACAGCTCCCGATGCTCCGATGGTAAAGGGGACGCCTGCAATGTAAGAAAGCAGGTATCCGGCCACGCTTCCCAGGGTATATATGACGAACATGCGTCCCGCCCCATATTCGCTTACCAGCAGGGCGCCTACCTGTTTCAGGGCCATCATGTTGAATATTATGTGGAGGAGTGAGCCGTGCAGGTAAGCTGCCGTAACAAGGCTCCACCACCTGCCAAAGCGGTCAATAGGAACAGTTCCCGTGGCGCCAAGGAGGAGAAGTGAATTGTTTGACGGAGACAGGAAGGAAAAAGGGCTGGCGGAAAGGGATAGCTGCGAAGGTATGATAATTATGGACAGGACATAAAATATGACATTGGCATAGATGATCTGAGTGACGATATCACCGCGACCTGCCTTGGCAACAATAAGCTTCCACCTTGATCCGGGAGATTTTATCCCGCAATAAGGGCACTCATCCTCGTCTGCACTTATAAGTTTTTTGCAGTTAGGGCAGATAATAACATTTATTAGGTTATCAGTCATATAGTCACTGGCATACAATCACTGGGCCTGTTTTATCATCAAATTACAGTTGTGGAGCATAATTAAAACCTGAATCTGTAGGTACCAAAGACTGTCCCTTTTCCATTTACGCCAAGGGAGTATTCTCTCTCCAGCTTGTACAGTAAATCCTCTCTGCTCTTTCTATTGTATTTGTGTGCACCCGATGTTGCGCTGTAGATATTCCCCGCATACCATCCCGCCTCAAAAAAGAGCAGGATAGCGCCGGTTGCATCTTCATCCTTCCTGAACGACTCCATAGCTCCTGCTATAAAGGCCCCGTTTAAGAGGAAGGCAACAAGGGCATCTTGCTTTCGCCCGATATATAATTGCCCGCTTCCCGGAATAATAGCGGAAAGGGTTCCGGCAAGAGCCGGTGATTTTTGCGGCAGCCCCTTTGCGGCCGTCAGATCTTTGGAGAGCTTTCCGTATTTCTTCCCGCCCTCACCGTCCTTCAGACTACTATAAAGATCCGCAGCCTCTGACCAGTTCCCTTTCCTGGCAAGACACCACCCCCTTGCGGCAGCGGCCCTTTCTTTTATTTCCGGCGATATTGCGTCAGACTCCACTTTTTTAAAATATTCCAATGCCTCATCGTAGTTCCCCAGATTAAAGGAGGCCTCGGCTATAAGAAAAAGCGCCTCTATCGCTAAAGGGTCTGTCGGGTAGAGCTGTCTGAACTTGCTTAATTGAGAAAGAGCAGCTTCATACCTTTTGCCCTCCAGATATGACAGGGCTATCTTAAAACTCGCCCTTGTGGCGGCTCTGGATGAAGGGAAATAAAATATCAACCTTTTATATTCCGTAATAGCCCTGTAGTAGTCCTTTTCGTCATATAGATCATCGGCAAATGATAAAAGTTCATTTTTATTTATTTGCCCAATTATCTCTTCACCTGCCGGACTATTCTGTTGGCCGCTCCCTTGTCCACCTTTCTGGCCCGCCATGACATCTGCCGTAAAGAGAATGAAAAGAAATAAAGCAATGAAGAGGGAGATGCTATTTCTGAATATGAAAGAGGCCATCACTACCACCAGAAATCGTTATTTTCAACGGGATCATAATACCTGTAGACTCCGTGTTTTATAATGACCGGGGAAAAATTATGCTCGTCAGCCTCATGCAAAAGCCTGTCCGTTGTAAGTATGAGTCCTTTTATAGCGCCATGCCTTCTGAATGCGTCCAGACTGTAGGCCGAGCAGGTGGGATACATTCCGCACCTTGCCCCGTCTACCGGGGAAACAGTTGCTTGAAAGCCTTTCACGAGGGAGATAAAAGGGTTAAACAACGCGGTTTGCGCATTTTCAGTTGATCTGGAAAGCGACAGGAGGCTATTAAAAAAAGGAGCGTCTGCCGAGACAGACCAGGGCATATCCATGGCAAGGGCAGGTCTTCCAACCAGAATAAAAAAAAGAAGAAAGACAGCAATAGTTGGTCTATTGCCGCCTTTCCGTAAGAGATTACAATATCTTCTATCTACCGTATATATCCGTATTGGCATTAAAGGCGGCCCATGTATACCAGAACATATTTCTGACAGCGACCCTTTCCCCATTGTCAGCTCTTAGCGCCGATATTATATTATTGTTATCAACATTGATATTTATCTTCACCTTTCCTATGGTGTCGCTAATCCTTGTTCCCCTTTTCAGGTCGGCAGGCAGGTATGCCTTGGCCGCTCCGTCAAGCGCTATACCGAAAACCTTCACCTTGTTTTTAAGCCTCTCATCCTTGTTTTGCACATCAAAGAGGACGAGATTATGACTGTAATATTTTTCGTATACATTTTTTTCGTAATCCCTGTTAAATCCGGTATTGATGGAGAGAACCTCCGTGTCAGGGTGGGCGTTTTTCCAGTCACTCCATGCAACAACCGACACAGGCACCTCTTCAAGTGTCTGGGCGGCCAGTCTTCCCATAATCGCCTCGCCCGTAAAAAGAGACCACAGTGATTTAGTCTCTTTATCTTCAAGAACCGGATTGGCATTATATACCTTATCGCTCGCCTTAAGGGTCAGCGCCTTCTCCAGGATAGTCCGTTTATAGGCAACTCCCATATCAGAAAGTGGATCATAGGCGATGATAAAGGGCTCGGAAGCGATATCATCACTGAGCATGATATGCCATCTCAATATCTTTACTGGGTAGGCCTTTTGTATCCCCTTAAAATTAAGGCCGATCACACTATCCGTCTCCTTAAGATATTTGTCCGCCTCACTTGGGCTTACAAACTCAGGCTGAGTTATTGGAGGGACATTCCCCCTGAAGGGAAGCACCTGAGATATAAGCCATGGCGGCGCAGTATAGAACTCACCGGCATTATTAACGCTCACTTCCCTGCCAAAATTCATTACCTTTTTTTCTTTTCCAGAGTCCAGAGATGGGCTGCAGGCCAAAATCATCTGGCAAAGAAAAATGCAAATAAAAATATTTTTCATGTTTTTTTGTGACTCCCTTTATGTTTGATAAATTATATGGTAGCCAAAGAGAGGTGAAACATCAACTCTGAAATTTCCGGCAATGCTTATTTAAGTGATTTCATCCTGCCGATAGCGCAATCGGCGCTCCTGCCAGGCCACGCTTTTAATCTTTTTATTTCCCCTTTTCCCTTGTAACTCGCCTCTCCTCCTGATAAGATTTTTAATAATATTATGTCCAGTCAAAAGGCGAACTTTAATGTCCTCACTCTCCAAAAACCTGCTCAAAAGCGGATATAATTTTCAAAACCTTAAGGGCGTTGATTTTTCAAATGAAATCGAAAGGCTCGATCTGCCCGAGAAGGTAATTATTCCTCTCAAGCAGGGATTCAGCGCAGAGACACAGTGCCTCGTCAAAAAAGGAGACCGCGTCAGGGCCGGCCAGATCATAGGCCGCGACGACCATACCTGGTCTTCTCCCGTACACTCATCCATCAACGGCATAGTCGAATATTTCGAGACATTTACCGAAGGCCGTGAGCCTCACTATGGCATCGTTATCCGCAGGGATCACAAAGACGAAAGGGGCTATGCGCCCATACCCACAGCAGGCTCCGCTGACAAGACGCGTGAAGAGATCAGCGAGATCCTCTATCTTGCCGGCGTGACATCCCTCGGATCTACGGGGATACCTAGCTTCCACCATACCTCAGACATGGAGATTGGCGATGTAAAACACCTCGTCATAAACGGCCTTGCGGCCGAACCTTTTTCTCTACCCCAGGGAAAGCTCCTTGAGGGAAGGATAAGGCATTTTATAACAGGCATCAAACTCCTTATGAAGCTGCTCCAGCTCAAGGAGAACGTCCATGTAGCCCTCGACCGCAGATCTCCTCTTCATCCAGATCTAAAGGGCTCGCTCCCTGAAGGCGCCCGTATCCATATCCTTGAAAGCAGGTATCCCCTTGATATCGACGTCATAACGACAGAACTGCTAACGGGCATAAAGGTGCCAGACGGCGGCACCCCTTCCGAGGTGGGAGCCCTTCATCTGAACATACAGGATATCCTTCATGTATATGAAGCTGTAGTTATCGGCAAGCCGCTCATAGAAAGGCATATCTCCGTTGGAGGCCCCGCTGTAGATGAAAGCCGGATATTTAAGGTTGCTATAGGGTCGCCCGTTGAATGGCTGGTTCTGGGCAATATGAAAAAGGGGGTCGAAGAGAGAATTCTTGTAGGGGGAGCCATGAGGGGCGTCCCTCTTGAAGTGGCCTCTCATCCGGTGGAGCGAAACTTCTCTGCCCTCACCCTTTTAGAAGAGAACAGGGAGAGGGAATTTCTCTATTTTCTTAACCCCGGTCTTTCCGTACTCTCCTACTCAAGGCAATACATATCATCCTTTTTAAGAAAGATAGCAAGAAAGGCGGAGACCAACCTGCAGGGGGAGGTAAGACCCTGCATCTACTGCACATACTGCGAGGACATCTGCCCCAGAGGGCTCGTGCCTCACCTGTACAGCAAATATGTCAGGCACGATCTAGCTGAAGATGCCATAAGGTACGGCCTTGCCGCATGCATGGAATGCGGCCTTTGCACCTTTACATGTCCGTCGAAAATACCGCTGCTGGAAGACATCATGGAAGGTAAGAAGGTACTCGAAGAGCTGGGTAGATGGTCGCACCCGATAGGGCTTAGAAAACTAAAAGCAGAGGGGAAGATTTGATAAAGCTGATCAGAAAAACACTGGACGCAAGCTATAAGTGGCTGGAAAAGAGCCCGCTTAAACCGCTCAAGCCCCTCCTTGATGCCGCTGATGGTTTTTTCTTCAGAGGCTCTGAGGTCACTGCCGGCGCTCCTCACCTCAGAGACGGCAATAACCTCAAGAGGATGTTTATACTTGTCGTCTTTGCAGCTTTGCCTTCAGCCATTGCGGGGATATACTTTTTCGGCTGGCGCGGCGCCCTGCTCATAATCATATCCTACGCAGTGGGGCTCAGCGTAGAGATCGCCTTTGCCGTCATCAGAAAAGAGGAGATCAGCGAGGGGGCCTTTGTCACCTGCATATTATATCCGCTTATTCTCCCCCCTGATCTCCCCTTATGGATGGCAGCGCTGGGTATATTCGTGGGAATCTTCTTTGGCAAGGAGGTCTTCGGGGGCACGGGCTTTAATGTATTTAACCCCGCCCTTGTAAGCAGGATATTCCTCTATATCTGCTTTCCTGCCGCAATGACGAGCAACTGGATAGAACCGATGGTGGGCGGAAAGGGCCTTACTGCCTATGCCGGTGATGCGGTAACAGGAGCCACGCCCCTTGGAAGCTTCAAGTCGATGGGTGAACTTACGCCGCTACGGGATCTCTTCTGGGGCAACGTGTCGGGCTCCCTTGGCGAGACATCGGCCATACTCATAATAGGAGGAGGCCTCTTCCTCATAATCACCAGGATTGCCGACTGGAGGGTGCCTCTTTCATTCCTCGGAAGCGCAGCACTTTTTGCATTCATATTTCACGGAATCAACCCTGAGAAATTCGCCCCCGCCGGTTTTCAGCTGCTTTCAGGCGGCATGCTTTTCGGCGCATTCTTCATGGCCACCGATCCCGTCACCTCCCCCTTCTCAAAACCGGGCAGATGGTTCTTCGGTATCATGTGCGGGCTTCTTACCATACTCATCAGGGGGCTTTCCGGTTATGCCGAAGGGGTCATGTTTGCCATCCTGTTTATGAATATCTTCTCGTCACTAATAGACCACGTCGTGCTGGAACTAAGGTTCAGGAAGGCGCCCCGATGAAAGAAAAGGCCATAAAAGAGAAGATCATGATGGTTCTGGTGCTCGTTGCCGTATCGATCGCATCGTCCCTTATGCTGGCCGGCATCAACGATTTTTCATACGACATGATAAAGATGAACAAGGAGCGCAAGCTCAAGGTGGCAGTACTCTCGGCACTGGAAATACCGCTGGGCAACAGGGAGCCGGAAAAGGTCTTTTCGAGCAGTATAAAAAGAATAACTACGCCGGAGGGGCCTATCTATCTCTCAACGGACGACAGACAAAAAGGGGTGGCCTTCAGTGCAAAAGGTTCCGGATTCTGGGGCCCTATCATCGTCATGGTAGGAGTAGATCCTGAAACTTTGACCATAAAAGGGGTAGAGATACTCCAGCAGGAGGAGACGCCCGGTCTTGGAGCAAGGATAGAGGAAGACCGCTTCAGGAATCAGTTCAAAGGCAAGAGTATGGACACCCCAATAAGAATGATGATCAAGGGCGCAAAACCTGGCCCAAATGACGTGGAAGCCGTTGCCGGGGCAACACTTTCAAGCAAATTCATGGAAGAGATCATCAACGAAAAATCAAAACCTTTTATAGAGGCTGTAAGGAGGCTGGATCTTGACTGATCAAAAAGACTCTCTTATAACGATCTTCACGAGGGGGATTATCAAGGACAATCCCACCTTCAGGATGGCGCTCGGCATATGCTCCACTTTGGCTGTAACCAACAAGGTGGCAAACTCCATAGCGATGAGCCTCGGCACCACCTTTGTTATTGTGTGCAGTTCCCTCTCAATTTCCCTGATGAGGAGTTTCATACCCAGAAGGGTCAGGATGCCCATATATACCATTATCATAGCCACCTTTGTTGTATTTGTTGATATCTACCTGAAGGCCTTCCACCCCGATATAAGTAAACAGATCGGGCCTTATGTAGGGCTCATTATTACCAACTGCATTATCATGGGAAGGGCCGAGTCCTTCGCATCCGGAAACGGACCGATCCGCGCCGGTCTGGACGCCCTCGGCGTGGGGGCAGGATATACTGTTTCGCTCCTTGCACTGGCCTCCATAAGGGAGCCGCTAGGCTTCGGTACATACCTCGGCTACACCGTGCTGGGCGACTGGTGGGAGCCCTGGCTTTTCATGGTCATGCCGCCCGGGGCGTTTTTTGTGCTGGGGGTCTACATATGGGTGCTCAGGAGCATTCTCCCGGTCAGCGATAAGCCCTGAAGGATAATCAATGGAACTGATGATCATATTCATAGCCGCCGTCTTCACGCATAACATGGCGCTCACCTATTTCCTGGGGATGTGCCCCTTCATCGCCGTATCTGGCGACCTGAGAACGGCCTGGGGCATGTCCATGGCGGTCACCTTCGTCATGACGCTGGCCTCCGCCGTCACATGGCCTCTCTACCACAAGCTTCTTGTACCTTATAACGTAGAATACCTGCAGTATGTGGTCTTCATACTCGTCATCGCTGCCCTCGTCCAGATAGTCGAAATGGTGATAGAACGTTCAAGTCCGATCCTCTACAACTCCATGGGTGTGTTCCTTCCTCTCATTACGGTCAACTGCGCCATACTGGGAGTGACCCTCTTCATGATCGTCAGGAAATACACATACATTGAAAGTCTTATTTACAGCGTGGGAAGCGGCATAGGCTGGGGGGTTGCCATACTGGCCATGGCAGCCATACGGGAGAAGCTCCGCTTTGCCAACGTGCCGGAGGGGCTTAAGGGGCCGGGAATTACGATGATTATCGCGGGGCTAATGGCGATGGGATTCATGGGATTTGCGGGGATGCTGAATGTTCAGTGATGGCGGCATAATAAGCTTTCTGGCACCCGCTCTCATAATGGGCGGAATAAGCCTCTTCTTTGCCGTCATCCTCGTCATTGCAACCAAATATCTTGCCGAGTATGGCCCCTGCAGGATATCGGTAAACAAGGGGGATAAAGAGTTTGAAATTATGGGAGGGGAATCCCTCCTTTCATCGCTGCTTTTCAAAAAGATTTTCATACCTTCCGCCTGCGGGGGGCGGGGGAGTTGCGGATACTGCAAGCTGAAAGTGCCTGAAGGCGGCGGCATGCTTATGCCGACAGAGAGGCCCTACCTGAGTCATAAGGAGCTTGATGACAATATGAGGCTGGCCTGTCAGGTTAAGGTGAAAAACGACATGGAAGTTGAGGTGCCCGAAGAATACCTCGCCATACAGGAGTATAAGGCTGCCGTTAAGTATAGCAAGGAACTTACGTATGACATAAAAGAGATCAGGTTTAAATTAATTGAGCCTGGCAATATAAAATTCAAGCCGGGCCAGTATATCCAGTTCCATATCCCTTCAAAAAGCGAAACTATTTACAGGGCCTACTCAATCTCATCGCAGGCTTCAACGCCTGATGAAGTAGAACTGATCGTAAGACTCGTGCCGGGAGGCACAGGTTCTACATACATACATAACCTCAAGGAAGGGGATGAGGTAACCATAAGCGGTCCCTATGGTGAATTCTACCTCCAGGAGGACTCGCCTCTCGATATCGTCTGCGTAGGCGGCGGCGCCGGCATGGCGCCGCTCAAGGCCATCATCTATTCCCTGTTTGCAAAAGGAAGCGACAGAAAGGTTGATCTCTATTTCGGCGTCAGGGCTACAGAGGACCTTTTTTATATTAAGGAGTTCGATAAACTCAAAGAGGAACATCCAAACTTCAACTACTGCTACGCACTTTCATCTCCGGGAGAAACAGATGACTGGGACGGTGAAAAAGGTTTTATCCACCTCGTACTTGAAAAGCTCCTGACAGACGGCCACAAAAAGGAAGCCTACCTATGTGGCCCACCCATTATGATCGATGCAGTCATAAAGGTATTGACGGAAAAAGAGGTCAAAGAGGATCACATTTATTTCGACAAGTTCTAATTCTTCCACCTTGGCAGGAAACCGATTTAATGGAAGCCAATTTAATTGACAATTCAAGATGGCCAGGCTAGTTTCTTATCATGTCTACCTTCCTCATCATATTCTTCATCATCTACGGCGGCATGCATCTCTACGCTTTAAGCAAGCTAAGGTATGCCTTCTCTTTCGGACATATGGCTGCTCTCCCTCTTTACCTGTTTATAGTTTTAATGATACTAGCCCCCCTCTTTGTCCGTTTTCTTGAAAGGGCCGATTACCTGGTCCCGACCAGGCTCCTCGCCTTCTTCAGCTATAGCTGGATGGGAGTCCTCCTTCTTTTTGTCTCTATGGAACTCATTATAGACCTTTATCGTATCTCTATCTCCCTTGCGACCCATACAATCAAAAAGGACTTTGCACGCTTCATCCCTCCTGCCGGGATCTCCTTCGTTTTCCCTCTAGTCCTGTCGATGTTTATCGCCATTTACGGCATCTTAGATGCCGACAACATACGCGTTGAGAGGGTAAGCATAAAAAGTCCAAAGATACCGAAGGAGCTTGGGTCCATAAAAATTGCCCAGATATCCGATCTGCATATAGGGCTGACAGTAATGGAAGGGAGGGTCAAGAAGGTACTTGACGTCATCAGGATCGAAAAACCGGATATGCTCGTTTCAACGGGGGACCTCATTGATGGACAGGCCCCCGCCCTCGACGGCATCTCCGAGCTCTTCCATGATGTACGGCCGAAGTTGGGCAAATATGCCGTAACGGGAAATCATGAGTATTATGCCGGCCTCGACAATACCATGGAATTTACCGGGAAGGCAGGGTTTGTTTTACTAAGAGGGGCCAGCGCCGCCGTTTCTGAAGTTATAAATATTGCCGGTGTCGATGACGGGCAGGGCAGGTCCTTTAATGACTACAAGGGGGAGGATGAGAAATCCCTTCTGGAGGGGCTGCCCGATGACAGGTTCACCCTGCTTCTCAAACACAGACCTCTTGTTGATGAAGGATCTGTCGGCCTTTTTGACCTGCAACTCTCCGGGCACACACATGGAGGGCAGATATTCCCCTTCGGACTGGCGGTCCGTTATTTCTTTCCCCATATGAGAGGTCTGGCGGAACTGGGAAATGGTTCAAAACTTTACACCAGCCGGGGTACAGGCACATGGGGGCCGCCCTTCCGCTTCCTCTCCCCTCCTGAAGTGACCATAATTGAAATCTCCCATTAGTGTACAGCGAATCTGCTCCTTAAAGACCGGCCAGGCTGAATTAGGCTGGCATGCCCCTCTTCTGCGAAATGCGGCAGGAAGAGAAGACTCCTGAACCGATTCCCCTGTTCGATGCAGAGCCACTGCAAAAGTCTGTATCTTACCCTTAGACAGCCCAGGGTGAACGGTCTCAGGCTTAAATCATCGGTTTTCCCGTTTGCGCTGAGTTTATCGAAGCGCAAAAAAATACTTTTTCAAGAGTCTCTGTTATATAGATTTTTTACGGTTTTTTAAGCTCTAAATGATATAATTGCCGCTCAACAGATGGGTCAGTATTTCATGCGAAAAAAGGGGCTTTAAGTCGATGGAAGTAAAAATTAAAGAGTTTATTGAGTCCGTAAGATCCGAAAAAAAGGAAGAGGCTTGCGGATTTCTGGTTCAACTGGGCTTTAAGGAACCGGAAAAGAGCCTTGCCAATATCTCCATTCTTATAAATTGCGGCTCCTTTAACGAGACTAAAGAGCAGCTGATTGCTGAAGCTATCGCTTCGCCCGACCCTGATATGGCGCTTAACAACCTGGAGAGGTTTATTTCAGCCCTTCCTGAAGGGTTTAATAAAAAAGGCCTCTTTGAAAAGGACAATCTCAAGGCTGTCTGTACACTTTTCGGCGGAAGCTCTTTTCTGACAAATATAGTAATCAGAAGGCCAGGCCTCTTAGAGTGGCTCATTGTTCAAGAAAATCTTTCGGTAAGTTCTTCTCTCGGTGAAAAGACAGATGAATTAAGAAAGAAGCTATGCGCCGTTGACAGCATGGTCTCGCTCCAGGAGACTCTGCGCCTCTTTAAGGCAAGAGAATACCTCCGCATAGGGTTGAGAGACCTCATGGGGCTGGCCACCCTTGTCGAAGTTATGGCCGAGATCAGCGACCTCGCCTCGGCCTGCCTGCAAGGGGCATATGAGGCTTCTTCATCAATGCTGGAAAAAGAATACGGCATCCCGCTTTATATTGATGAAGAGGATGTGGAGAAGGAAGCGGATTTTGTCATACTGGGGATGGGGAAGTTCGGGGGAAGGGAACTTAATTTCAGTTCAGACATAGACCTCATATTTCTATACAGATCCGACAAGGGAGAGACAAGTGGCATTAAGGATCATAGCAATAAAATCTCCCTCCATGAATATTTCATAAGGCTTGGCAAGATGATCATCAAGGCGATGAACGAGGTGACGAAAGAGGGTTTCGTATTCCGCGTCGATATGGACCTCCGGCCAGAGGGTCAGTCCGGCGATCTGGCCTGCTCGCTGAGGAGCGCCGAGATCTACTACGAATCATGGGGGCAGACATGGGAACGCTCAGCCATGCTCAAGGCAAGGCCTGTTGCCGGAAGCATCAGCCTTGGCGAAGAGTTCCTTGGAACTATCAGACCCTTCATGTACAGAAAGTTCCTCGATTTTACGACCATCGAAGAGATAAGGGCCATGAAGAACAAGATAGATGCCAGCATCGCAAGGGATGACCAGCTCCTTACAAACCTTAAATTGGGCACGGGAGGGATAAGAGAGATCGAGTTTTTTATTCAGGCCCTGCAACTGATTAATGCGGGCAAGGTAGAAGCGTTAAGGGAAAGAAATTCCATAAACGCCCTTAAAAAGCTGCAGGCTGCCAAGCTGATAAGCGACGAGGAAGAAGAGAAACTTCGCGAGGCCTACACCTTTCTGCGCAATGTAGAACACAGGATACAGATCTTTCAGGAGCGGCAGACTCACACCCTTCCCGGCGACAAGAGAGAACTTGGGAAACTGGCCGCCAGAGTAGGTTATAGAAATAATCCTCTGGAAGAATTTATGCGAGACCACCAGAGGCACACAAAGAATGTCAAAGAGATTTATTCCTCCCTTTTTCACGAGGCTGCAGACAAACTAAAAGAAAAAAAATCTCCTGAAATCATCGCCCTCCTGGAAGGCGTTTTAAGCGATGAAGAGGCGATGGAAAAGCTCCTGAGCTACGGCTTTAAAGATGCCCTGTCGGCACTCAAAAACCTCTCGCTTTTATGGAACGGGCCGCCCTTTGCCCACTTTACCGAAAAGAGCCGTGCCGTTTTAAGAAGGGTGGCTCCCCTCATATTTGAAGAGATCATAGCCTCGCCTGAACCGGATATGGCTCTTAACACCTTCGAAAGATTCATCTCCGCTGTCGGCGCAAGGGCAAGCTTTTATTCGCTTCTTGCTGAAAACCATCATGTCATAAAGTTCCTCGTCGGGCTCTTTGGCACGAGCGGCTTTCTTTCAAAGATACTTTTGTCTCACCCGGAGACGCTCGATTCATTCGTTTCCCTTGGCGCTTCGGCTCCGGTGAAGACAAAAGAAGAGATCAGAGATGAACTTATGGAAATAGTCACCCCCGATCTGCACTTTGAGGATAAGCTCGACCTTATGAGAAGGTTCAGGAATGTGGAGATTCTGAGGATAGGCATGAACGATATCTACGGCGAGATAGGCCTTAAAGAGGTGTCAACCCAGCTCTCTGCCCTGGCAGACGCCTCTCTTGAACTCGCTTCATTGATCGCCCTTGAAAAAATGAAGGAAAAGTACGGCATACCGATGACAGGCAAAGACGGCAAGGAGCAGGAAGCCAGAATGGTTACAATAGGCATGGGCAAGCTCGGCGGTGAGGAGATGGCCTACAGTTCCGATCTGGACATCATATTCATATACAGCGGTAACGGCGAAACGAGCGGAGAATATGAAGGCAAAAAGGACCTCAAGATGATAAGCAATCAGGATTTCTTTGCTCGCGTAGGGCAGCAGATAATTTCCATCCTGACCATCCCCACAAGAGAAGGCTACCTCTTCAAGGTCGATATGAGACTGAGGCCCTCTGGCAGTTCGGGAACCCTTGTGGCATCCCTCGATTCCTTTGCCGAATATCACAAAAAAAGCTCGCAGACCTGGGAAAGGCAGGCGCTGACAAGAGCAAGGCTGACGAGCGGAGATGAGGAATTTGGCTCCAAGGTGATCTCCGTCATAGAAGATGCCGTTTATAAAAACGGGGCTTCAGCTCAAGTAGGCGCCGAAATAGCGAGAGTCAGGGCCCGTATGGAAATCGAGCTTGCAAAGGAGAAGGATGGTATCTATAATGTCAAAACAGGAAAGGGCGGAATAGTCGATATAGAGTTTCTGGTGCAGTTTCTGCTCCTTAAATACGGCGGAGCAAGACCTGAGATCAGAACACCGAACACCCTGCATGCGCTGGACAGGATAAAAGATGCAGAAATATTATCCGGGAAAGAGCATCGCGTCCTTTCCGAAACATACGTTTTTTTAAGAACTATTGAAAACGGTTTAAGGATAGTCCATGACCAGTCCGTAAACCGGCTGGATACAAATTCAAAAGATTTCACGATGCTGGCCAGAAGACTAAGCTATGACAGCAGCGAACTGCTTACTGAATATAAGCTGCGTACATTGAGGACCAGAAATGTTTACAGCCGCTATTTATCTTAGCAGATATTCGGCAACAAACCATTACATGATATTTTATCTCGGGGAGGTTTCTTTAAGATGATTCAAAAGGTTGACAAAATATGGATGGACGGTAAATTTATCCCATGGGATGAAGCCAATGTTCACGTGCTCACACATACCCTTCATTATGGTCTTGGAGTGTTTGAAGGTGTAAGGTGTTATGAATGTGAAGACGGAAGGTCGGCTGTTTTTCGCCTTCATGAACATACGAACAGGCTCTTTGAATCGGCCCATATCAGCCAGATGAAAATACCATACACGAAAGAAGAAATATCCGAAGCTACCCTTGAAGTTTTGCGCGTCAACGGCCTTAAAGAAGCATATATAAGGCCGCTTGTATTTATCGGCGAAGGGGAGATGGGCATCTACGTAAAGGATTACAATGTCAGGGCATCCATTGCCGCATGGCCCTGGGGGGCATACCTTGGAGAAGAGGGAATAAAGAAAGGGATAAGGATCAAGATATCATCTTTTACAAGACAGCATGTCAACATAAGCATGACAAAGGCGAAGGTATGCGGCAACTACGTCAACTCCATGATGGCAAAAAGAGAGGCCATACTGGCCGGCTATGATGAGGCGCTATTGCTTGACAACGAAGGTTACGTGTCGGAAGGAAGCGGTGAAAATATCTTCATCGTTAAAGGGGGAGTTGTAAAGACTACGCCATGCACTACCGTACTTACAGGCATTACGAGAGATTCAGTTATGAAGATACTTGCAGACTCAAGCATCACCGTGAAGGAAGAACGCTTCACGAGAGACGAGCTCTACACCGCCGATGAGGCCTTTTTCACCGGAACCGCCGCCGAGATAACTCCAATAAGAGAAGTGGACGACAGGACTATCGGTAGTGGCAGTCCGGGAGAGACAACCAGAAAGGTGCAGGACCTCTATTTCAGGGCGGTCAAGGGGAAAGAGGAGAGATATGAGGGATGGCTCAGCTATCTATAGACGGTATAAATAAAGGGGATGGCAGCAACCGGCAAAAGGAGTCTTCTGGAGTCTTGATCCTTAATGACTGTATGTTTTCGACATATGCAGACATTTATTAAAAACCCTGTAAAGCCTTTCGTATTCATCCATTTCTTCTTTAAGGATGGCAGATAGCCTATTAAGGTCTTTCTTGTTTACAACCGTATTGGCCCCCATAAGAAAAGCGGCATTCGCATCGCCCGACTTCATGTCGCCGCTTATGAATACGACAAATATCTTTCTTCTCACATCAAGCGGCAAGGTTGCAACCTTTGACAGAATTTTGTATCCGCCCTCAGAGTCATCGGGAAAGACCTTGTCAATCAGTATAAGACTGTAGCCAATCTCCACGTGGCTAAGGATATCAAGTGATCCTTCAATAGTAGGGGCCCCGTCGGACTGATAGCCAAGCTTTGCCACACTATCCTTGATAACCTGGCGTATCATCGCATCGTCATCACATATGAGCGCTTTTCTTATCCCTTCTGCCAGCACAGCGCTGCTTTCAGGCGCAAACAAGCCCTGCACGGCCCCGGCGCCCACCCCCGCCAAAATTTCGCGGCGAAAGGCCGCAAGCCTCTGCTCCAGGGCTCCCATAATCTTCGCCTCCAGACCAGCCTGAGGGTTTGTTCCTGCCGCAGAATTTCCCGAGACTGCCTGAGGTTTTATCAGATTGGCTGACTTGCATTCAGGACAGGCAATCTTAACGGGGCGATTTGGCAGTTTGTTGTCAGGTATGTTGATTTCATACCCGCATTTTTCATTTTGACAATTTACTTTCATAGTATAAATTCATCTCATTTAGGCTATTTTTATTTAAGCGGTCCCTTAGTCTGGAACTATGTCAGAGCTTGAGCTCCAGCTCAAGCTCTCCGGAATCGGATGAATCGCTCTTTTCCTGCTGAGCTGCCGAACCTAGCGACACCTTCAAATCGTTTGCATTACTGGCATAAAGCAGGCCCGTTTCCATCGTAATGATACCTGCTTCTATATAATCCTTTAAGACCATATCAAAGGTCTGTGACCCCAGTGTTGTATGTCCGTCCTTCATTACATCGTGGAGCGATTTACCGCCTTTTTCTCCATTTATGATGTAATCCCTGGCCCTTTCGCTCGTCCTTAGCACCTCCACCGCAGCAATACGCCCGCCATCCTTAGCCGGAATAAGCCTTTGAGATGCAATAAACTTTACGGCTGAAGCGAGTCTGCGTCTTATAGCCGGTTCCTCATTTTTTGGAAAGACGCCTATTATCCTGTCAATAGTCTTCGGCGCGTCTATCGTATGAAGGGTCGATATGACAAGATGTCCCGTTTCCCCGGCCTCAAGGGCTATTTCAATAGTCTCCTTGTCCCTCATCTCTCCAACCAGTATAACCTTTGGGGCCTGTCTTAAGGCGGCCCTCAAGGCCGACTTAAAGGAGGAACTGTCGGACCCTACCTCTCTCTGGTTGATGGTGGATTTCTTGTGCCTGTGGAGAAATTCTATCGGATCTTCAATAGTGACAATATGATAAGAATAGGTATTATTTATCATATCCAGAAGAGAGGCCATTGTCGTTGACTTTCCGCTTCCGGTAGGACCGGTAACAAGAACAAGGCCGTTCTTTTCTTTGCAGATCTCTTTAAGTACTGCTGGAAGGTGTAGCTCCTCCATAGGAGGTATTGAGGTGGGTATTACCCTTAGAACGATTGAGTAGCTCCCTCTCTGCGTAAAAATATTCACTCTAAACCTCCCTCTGTTTTGAAGAGCGAAGGAGAGATCGACAGAACCTTCTTCGAGAAGCGTCTTTATGAGCTTCTCATCATTATCAAGCATGCTGAGGGCGATAAACTCGGTCTGATAAGGAAGAAGCATGTTTTTGAATGTTGAGATCGGCACATTTACAAGTTCCCCGTTAATTTCAACCTGCGGAAGCTTGCCGGGGGAGAGATTTATATCGGAAACGCCCTCGAACTTATCGAGAATAAAATTTAAAAAGTTATCTATCAGTTCAGTATGTTTCATATTTACCGGTGATTATTATAATTTATCCCTGATGGGTGCCGGACAGAATAACATTCTCATTGGCATCCCTTAGTCTTCTGCATAGCGTAAGTGCAAAGGAATGGTAGACCTTTGCAGCAAGAGAGCTATCATGGGAGAAAAGGTCTTCAAGATCCTTTCTCTTTATCTCCAAAAAGTTCGAATCCACCATAGCCGACACATCGGCGGACCTTGGCTGCATATCGATAAGGGCTATCTCGCCAAAATGATCGCCCTCGCCAAGCACGGCAAGAGTTTCGGCCTTCCCTTGCCCGTCATCTCTTGTAACGATCGCTTCGCCAGATTTAACAATAAAAAGAGAATCTCCGCTCTCACCCATGGTGACGATTCTATCCCCCTTCTTAGAGTCAAAAGCCTTTAGCAACTTTCCGACCTTTGCCGTTTCAAAAGAGTTTAAGTCTTTAAATATTTCCAGCTTTTTTAATAACTTTACGTCTTCCAAAACTCGCTCCTTTCAGTTTTATGCGACAGATGTAGTATATATTCATTAGATATAAAATGGCAATAAAATTGCCCAGACACCCCAGGGCCACCTCATGAATAAATTGGTAACGTTCAAAAGTTGTGGCATGTAATAAAATGAGATAAAATCACGACCTCAAATTAAGGTTTGGTTGACGAGCCGAAACCAGATAAAAAGAGGTCGTGATGGAACAAGAAATTAATATCACACTGAGGTTCAACCTTGCAACAGGGAAAGTTAATATCAATGAGATAGTCTACAGATTGAAGGAGATCAGAGATACTCTTATGACAGAGGTTCTGAAGAAGGTTCTCCTTAGTTACGATGATCTTATAACAGAGATACTGAGCAAGACAAAGGTTTATGGGAGCAAAGCCAGGAAGGGCTTGGGACGGCACAGGAGAAGGGGTGATCCCGATGGCCGATTTTGTCGTGGGCGCAAGGTCAGGAAACGAGGGTATCGGAAGGAGCCTCGGCACATTTCCACAGTGTTCGGCATTCTCAAGTTGCCCGTGAGGGTTGTGGAGTGTTGCAACTGCGGAGCCCGCTATTCTCCCCTTCTTGGCGCATTGGGCATAGAGCCATATGTTCGCAAGGAGACGAACTTCGAGCATGAAGTGATTGAGTCTGTAATAGACACCAACTACCGGAGACTAATTGATGGAAGAAGTATTGATATCTCGCTTGGCGGCATTCACAACATCGTTGTGGGCAGCGATATAGAAGATGCCTTTGAGGAGACTGTATCGACGGAAGAGTTGTCGGCCATAAGCGCTGATGG
>JAVVFD010000079.1:0-12220 GCA_032250935.1 bacterium | reverse complement strand
TTTGAACATGAGGACCGAGATCTATCCTCATATAGAGGTCTTTTTGTTTATTAAAACCATAATAGAACCTCGACATCAAAAAAGAAGCCTTGTGCATCGTACCGCCTGTTTTCTCCTGCTCCATTTCAGCGGCTCCAAGCCATTCAAAGTAGTTTGATACCTCACCGTCCACAGTCGGATTGATATACGAAACAGCCTCAATTTCTGGCGCTATATGCTTTTGTGTGTTTATTATTGGAACAAATAGCTCAGGTGGAACCTCTTTGCCGATTATCTTATATACGTTTATAAGATTCTTTCTAAAGAGCATATCGAAATCTGCATCGTTTTCTGTGCTGTGCTCGTCACCATACCACCAACACCAGTCGCTACCTTCTGCAATATAGATGTGCTCCCAGGCATTTCTTACAAAAGCCCTATCTAGCTTACCTTCTTTTTCAGCCTCAGTTAGCACATCTCGTGTCTCTTTAAGATAATCCCATGCAAGATTGTCTTCATCATGTCCTATCCATATGCGGAAGTTGTGGTTTATCCATGATCCCGGGAAGACGTTACTTAACCTTGCCTTGGGAGGATGGGCCTTCAGATGCTCTGAAACCGTTACCATCTCGATTAGATGGTCCTCTTCCACCATCTGGTAAAGGTTTGTCAAAAAGTCCCAGCCGTCATTTAAATAATGCTCCCAGCAGTTTTCACCATCTAAAATCACAGGAACGATGTAATCCCCGTTTTTATTTACGTCACCAAGGGATCTTCTTATATCATGCAGCTTTCCCATAAAATCAGCTGCGGCAGATTGAGGCTCCCATGATGAATATACAAAACCGATAAGATCTGAAAGTTGATGATCTCTGAAGATCATAGTTATATCCTTTCCTCCGGCGTTAAAAACATAGGGCTTATACAGGAATTCAGGGTTCTGCGTTGCCCCGCCCTCCCCTCTGTGTACCCTGCAGTGAGTAGACGCTTCCAATATCTCCTCGTCTGTTGCCACCCACTCAATGCCGCTGGACGCGATCATCGCAAGGCACTCTTCGCTTACTGAACCTTCAGATGGCCACATACCGGAGGGAGAGCTACCGAAGGTCTTTTTATGAAAGGAGATTCCCCGCTTAATCTGCTCTCTGGCATCATCGGGATGGCTGAATTGAAACTTGGGGAGCTTGATATCAGGCAATGCCTTTGATGCTATATTTGTGTCGCAAAGTAGCGGAAGAATAGGATGGTAGAAGGGGGTTGTCGTAAGCTCGATCCTACCCTCCCTGGCAAGTCTCTTATAATTTGGTATGACCATGCCAACTATTTCCTTTTGTTTGGCCAGGAGTGTAAGCTTTTCCTCTTCACTGTATCCCCTTCCCTTTTTTGCCATGTCAGCCAGGAATGAATCTTCTTTAATAAAGATGGGATCAAACCAGCACAGATTAAAAAGAAACTGAAGGTCACGCATCTCATCATCTGAAAACTTCTCGACAAGGGCCTCAAGTTCCTCCTTGCTTCGGTGAAACCCCCTTTTTTTAAGGATCTCCCAGTATCTGGGGTAGGGTTTTATCATATTGTCCCAGTGGGCCAGAAAGAAATTACAGAGTATGAAATGCCTGTCTCTGTCATCAAGTTCGGACGCAGGCATCTTTGATAACTGGAGAAACCTGTCAGTCCCCTCTCCTTTTGCGTAGTCGTCTATCTGGGCCAGCAGGGAAGGAACAACGTTAAATGTCTGCCTGATTCCGGGGAAATTGTCTAAAAGCGCCGCCATGTCGTAGTAATCTTTGGTGGCATGAAGACGCACCCATGGCAGCAGAAATTCACCGGTAAGGATGTCCTTATAATATGGCTGGTGCATATGCCAGATGACTGCAACTTTAAGAGGATGTTGTTTCATATTGATGTATTACTTTAGGTTGTCTTGGCAAAGTTATCTGCCTAAAGAGTATAGATATCCGGTATTTGACAGGGCCAGCAGAGAGCCTTTATAAAATATTGGGGAAGAAGAAAAGCCTGACGGCGTATTGAACCTGTCAATTTCCTTACCATTAAATTTATCAAGAAGGTATAAATATCTGTAAGATGAACCAAAAGAAAGATAATTACCAATAACTATAGGGGTTGTTGCTACGCCTTCTTCCAGGTTGAATTTCCATTTGGCTATGCCGGTTTTTTTTGCAATTGAATAGACCCTGCCTTCATTATCAGAATAATAGATGCTTTCCTTGTCGTAAACAACTGTCTTGGAGCTGCCTGCTTCTTCAAATCCCCAAATGATTTCCCCGGATGCAACATTAAGAGCAAAGAGACCAGCATCATAACTAGAGATATACAGTCTATCTTCATCGATAACTGGTGATGAATCTACGTCTCGAAACTTTGCACTTTTATTGCCAGTAATTCTTTTTTTCCACAAAAGTGACCCATCGTAAGCACCAATAGCGGCGACCGTTCCGTTTGAAAAACCTGCATACACAAACCCGTCTTTGACGGCAGGCGATGATGTCGCTCTAACGGAAAAGGGCTCAGCTCCCCTTCCCTCCCTGTATCTCCATATGAGTTTGCTGGTCTTTGCATCTAACGCATAAAGGATATCATTTGCTGCGCTAAAATATATAATTCCCTCGTCAGCCACTGGAGATGACAATATTTCCGCATCTGCATTAAACTTCCAGACAAGGAGTCCAGTCTCCGAGTTTACCGCGTATAGATAACCATCATTTCCGCCAAAGTATACTCTTCCTTCATATAGGGCCGGGCTTCCTTCCACCCCTTTTTCCACCTTGAAATACCATAGTAATATGCCGCTATTTTCATTAAAAGCCCTGACTCCTTTTCCTGACAGGGAAGCGGTAAATATGCGGTTATCGTCGGCGACTGGTGATGAATATTCCTGAGGAGCATATGAGCCGGAAATGCTTCCAAGAAACTTGGTCCACTTGCGTCCTAATTGAGGTTTGAATTCCGTTTCCACATAGCCATTACGCAAAACATTGCCTTGATAAAAAGGCCAGGAATAGTCAGGGGATGGAACCTTATTTAGCTGATGGGAACAGGAAGCTTGAAGCAGAAAAACTGCAATTAATAATATTTTTTTTATAACTTCTTTTTTAATTTTCATAGCGGGTAATATATATTAAAACTCCTCTTTAATCAACTGTAGTGCTTAGATATGGAAGGTCAAATCAGTTTGGCGCCTTAAAAAATTTACTTTCTCTATATTGCTCTTCGGCGGAAGAGACGAAAATCTTTAGAACTGCAGCCGTTGGTACTGCCAGCAGTATGCCCAAGAAACCGAAGAGCTCACCTGCTATTATTACTGAAAGTATTACTGCAAGAGGATGAAGGCCCACCTTTTCACCCACAATTTTAGGAGTTATTATAAATCCTTCGATAATTTGAACAGTTCCGTAAAGAGCCGCCACATAAAGCAGGTGATTAAGGTCATGAAATTGAAGGTAAGCTATTGTCGAGGCAAGTAACAGCCCAATCAAAGTGCCGAGATAGGGTATTATAAAAAGAGCGCCTGACAGCAAGCCTATTGCTATGGCAAGATCGATTCCAATGATGACGAGACCGAAGGCGTAAAGAATGCCAAGTATGAGAGATACCAACATCTGCCCTCTAATAAAGGCACTCAGCACTTCATCTATTTCCATTGCTTTTTCCAGTACATTTGCCCTGTTTCTAGGGGGGATGATTGACATTATCCTCTCTTTGATTGAATCAAAATCTTTTAGTATATAAAAGAGGTATAGGGGAATAATCATTGCCCCTATAATAGATATAATAAGGCTTAATGTACCTTTAAGGGTTGAAGTCATACCAGATAGAAGGCTCTTCCATATGTCAATGGGCGCCTTGCGTAACGCCGCTTCGCCTTCTGCAATAAGGGAAGATATGTTAAATGCTTTGCCGGGCATAACTTTAGATAACATATGTTCTATTTTAGGCAGAGCTTCGTTCTGAAGGACTGCCATATAGGCAGGAAGTTTACTTACAGCTGTCTTTATCTCACCTTCTATGGCGGGAAGAATGATCAGCGCAGCAATAAGCAAAAAAAAGACCGTTATTGAAGTCAGAAGAAGGATGGCGGGGCTTCTGTCAATCTTATAGGTTTCAAGCCTGTCTATTAATGGATCCAGAAGATAGGCGATGATTACGGCGATCAATATAGGAATAGTTACGGTTTTTAAGAGGTAGAGGGCAAATATTAACGCGGCTATCGCCAAAACTGCTATAAGGCTGAATCTGGTTTTTTCATTCAATTCGGTGCCCTCCTTTATATATCCTGATGCCGATAATAACATATGATAAAGTTGAATAAAAGAGAATGCTGGCTGTGGCGATCATTGCGGCAAGGAGTATCTCCCTGGTAATATAGTTCATCCCATGAAACAGTATGAGCAGGACGGTAGCCATCTGAAGGGCAGTGGATACTTTACCCGAAAAGGTCGGTTCAATGTTAAATTTCACATTTTTAAGGTATATAACGGCGCTGCCCGACAGGATTACCATATCCTTAGCTAATCCTATTATAAAAAACCATAGCGGTATCAGATCCAGAAGGTAGAATGTGATGAAGGTGGACAGGAGAAAGAGCTTGTCCGCAGCGGGGTCAAGAAACTTTCCAAACTCTGTTATCTGGTGAAACTTTCTCGCGATAAAACCGTCGAGGGCATCGCTGATACTTGCGATTAAGAAAACTATCAAGGCAGCCCCATAATTGCCGCCAACGAGAAAAAAGAGGAAGAATGGCAGGAGTGCAATCCTTAAGAGTGTAAGAATATTTGGCAGATTCATAAGGATTGGCCCTATAGCAGGTTTTAGGTAGGGGGCAAGGCCCCCTACCCAACAGTTAGTAAATTATATGAGGTCAGGATTATCTAGGAGTTCGAAATCACTTTCAACATCAGGCGGCGTTATTATGTCACGCACTTCATTATCTTCGATATTTATGGCAGTTCCACCTTCCATTTCAAATTCTTTCACATACTCTATAAATTCCTCTTCAAGCTTCCGCTTATACTCCTCAAATGCCTCGTTTTCCTTTTCTTTATATTTTTCAAATTCGTCAAGTTCACGTTTTTTAAACCTTTTAAACTCCCCTTCCTCTGAATAAACATTCAAACGCCCTTCTTTCAGATAAAGGGCACTGCTATCCTTAGCCACTTCAGTCAGGAAGGTAGTTCCTCTGACCCCGATTGTAACTGTTTTCATTTTAACCCTGAAGCGGCTGATAGCTTGCTTTAACATATGAAACAAGGCTCTTCCTTTGGCAACAGAAACCAGTTTTTCCTTCTCCATAAGCAGCTCTGTCTCAGCCTTTAATAGAATTTTTGAACCATCATTATATTCAAGGAAGGCCAGTGATTCTTTACCCGTTGCGATACGGTCACCTTCAAAAAGGAGGTCACCCTTTTTTAAGATTTCAGCTTTTATACTTATCCCATTTTCATATCTCTGCACACTGCCGGATACCTTATTGATCTTAGCTACTGATTCGAGGCCCCAGGCTTGCGAAGTAAATAGTGCTAGAAAAGTAAATATACAGAAAATTTTTGTGATCATTTTAAAATCCTTGCTTGATTAGATGTTCTCACATAAAGGGTATAAGGGCCCCTCACTTATCCATGCAGATGAGAACGTAAAACTCTTTAGTTCTATCATTTATCCAGGCTTCGATAATTTCTGCATTGACAGTTTGCCCGTTTGTAGTCTGTACGCTGAATGTTGAAAGGCTGGAGCTGACACCATTGCTGGAGCCTGTCATGAGGCTCTCCAGATTAGTGTCTACGGTCACATTTAATTGCTTTGCTATTTCGTCTATTCCCCTTGATATAGCAAGTATCCTTTGATGGGCAATACCTCTTATGTGAGGCAAGGATATGCCTACCCCGCATATCTTATCCTCGGCCTTGTAATGCAGAACCCAGTCGGGCATCTTTGGGTCCGGCTTTGCGCCTGTCGTTGGTTTCCCGGTTGAAGCACAGCCCGAAAAAAGAAGAACTGAAAAAATAAATATTGCCGGCCTCCTTTTTAAGAACATTTACTTAAATCCTCCGGTGAACTATCGATATTTGAAGAAGTAAAAAAAATAGGGCAGTTAAACTGCCCTATCACTAAATTAATGTACTTTGCAGCTCTTATTCGCCCTTAAAGTCTCCAAATTCCTTATCTATTTCGGCATCGAGCTCTTCCTGCGCCTTTTTGGCCTGAAATTGCTGCCAGAGCGCCTTTTCATTCTTATAGCTTGTCTCTACTGACTGCTTCACCGCTTCAGCAGCTGCAGCCGGGTCGAGCACTACCAGAACATAGAGTTCGTTGCTGGGAGAAATCCATGAGTCCTTCATCTTTGAGCCGGAGAGGACCTGCTTGCTTACCTGCTTGGAGACATTGCTCACTACCCTTTCAACCGTTTCGTCATCGCCTATACCTGTTGACTGGGTAAAGTTCTTTACCATATTCTTGACCTTGACGTTCATTATACGGGCTAGTTCATCCCTGCCGTTGGCCATAGCAGCAGTTCTGGTAAAGGACATGCCTGCCTTGCTCATCTTGGCCGAGCCCGATGCTGCAAGGCCGCCCTCCATCTCTGGCATCATAACCCATTTAGGTGCATTTGCAAACTCTCCCTGCATTTCTAGCGATTGAACCTTGTCTGGAGTGGAACTGCACCCACCAAGGAATATTAATAATACAGCCATAATAATTGATAGGGAATAATATTTTCTCACTTTAATACCTCCATTTAAATTTTATATAAACTTCTGTAAATCTTAACCTATCGCGCTTAAATGTCAAGTGGTAATCAAATGTAAATTATAGTTTATTTTCTACCTCCTTTTATTTTTCACACTAAAATATCTTGATATTATTTCACATGCTTTACAGGCTTGTTGATGTATCGCTTACTCAAGCCCTTTTCCCTATCGGTATGATCTTCGGCATTACATTCTTGAACTGAGGCATTGCAGTGCCGATATCTGCGTTTATATATGTGGGGTCCGTAACTATATACTTCTTACCTTTGTATCGCACCCAGTCACCTTTTATATCGCTGTTGAACCTGACTGCCGTAGCCATATGGCCTGGATAATGAAGCCCTACCACTTCAAGTCCTACCAGCTTATCAACGAGATAGGCGAAAAGGATGGAGCGGTCCTCGCAGTCCGAATATGGATAGAAGAGTGTCTCGTCGGGAAGGAGATACTTCTCGCGTCCAAACTGGCTGTCGTCAGTTTTGTATTCGAATGCGGTCTGGACGAACCTGATAATAATGTTGACCGCCTCCCCTTCCGTCTTCCCCTCGATGATCGGTCTGAGCCCCTCAACAAGAGAATAACCTGCCTCGGGAGAGACGGAGGCGTTGAAGTAGACCTCAAATTCTGTCTGAGGATAGTATTCGAAGTATTCTGGCATCATTTTGTTGTATTTAACAGGAACGATATATGTTTTGCCCCTGTACTGGAATTTCAAGTCTCTGGCGATTACCTTGCCTGCTACCTCGGGCATCTCGTATATTCCGTAGTCCATAAGATCGCTGGAACCTGGATATTTGCCCTTGTATGTATAGAGCGACCCCATACTTGTTTTCTTTCCATCAAAGGATATGGCGTAATACTTTTTCCCGTCCAACTTCAGGAAGGATACGCCGTAGATACTATTCCTGGACGGGCTGAGGATGAAGATTTCATTATCGTTATAGCCCACCTTGGTATCATAGTTTGCCTTTGAAAGTATGAACCAGGCAAAGAGGTTCACTTCGTTTTTGTTCCTTTTGCCGTATATCCCCTCTCCTGTTCTGTGAGTCAGGAGGTGGTAGCCCCAGTCGTTCAGCTTCAGTTCCTGTTTATAGCGCCTTAACTGTTCAAGCATGCCGTCAAAATCGGCCTTGCTGAGCGTCTCCCAGAATGAACTGATAGCCTTTGCATCGATCCGGCCTCCCAGGGAGGCTTTAAGTGAGGGGTCGTATCTAAAGGAAAGTTTCGTGCCATAGAAGTCTAATTCTAGTTTTTCGCCCTTTGCCGTTATCGGTAACGGTAAAGGCTTTTTCTGTTCGGGAGCCACAAGAAGCGGTTCAGTAGCTAGTTCCGGTTTTTTTACAGACTTCGGCTCTTTTGTAATATCAGGTTCAATATCAGGCAGCGGCTTTATCTTTACTGTGGGCTTTTTCTGCAGAGGTAAGGGTTCGACGACAGATATCGTTTTTTTTGCTGGAATAGGCCTTGGAAGAGGAATCACCTTGACAATCTTTCCGGCAAAGGGTTTTTCTTCCTGTGGAGATTTTTTCCTGGCTACGGGGATCTTTTTCGGTTTGGGTTTTTCATAGGCCTTTTCCCCGGCAAAGATCCGGAACTCCTCCCATTGCTTCTTTAGGTGTGCTGTGAATGCCTTGTCCCGCTTGTCTTTAAATTCCTGAAACTGTCCAAGTTCCTCTTTTCGCCACTTTTCATATTCACTCTCGGCCGATGAAGTCGATGAAAGTAGAAAGGTCATAATGAGAGATAGGGATAAGCTGAAAAGCGCTGCCCTACCCCACTTTAGTTTTTCTACCTTTTTCGGATCCATTGACCAGCCCTCCCCAATTATGAATAGAAATTCCTGATAATCTGCGGGCCTATATTATGAACGGCAGCTCATTTTCCATCATCAGCATTGAAATATTTCACGACTTTCTGCGCAACAAGCGCTGAAACGCCTTTTACCGCCTTATGGGCAGCCTCGTCATATGTCAGATGTGATGCACGTTTTTTTTCCGTTATTTCACCAACCGTAAGGCCTGATTCTGTGTCGGTCATAACTACCGATGCGGATGCCCGGGCAAACTCCCATCCGGGGTTTTTAAGGTCAACAGGAGAGACTTTTAGCAAGCCGCTTATCTGTACGTTTGCCTCTCCGCCATCGGCTGCAACTGCATATCCTTCCCTGCTTAAAGCCTCTGTGATTTCGTCACTTATTGTCTTGCCGTATATCCCGTCAGTTATATTGATACTGACGATAAGGCTGGAAGTTATCCGGTTCGTCATAGATACAATATACTTAATGTCATAATCGGTAATTGAGGCGTTTGAAAAGCCCAGAACACGGAGCCTGCTCACGACAATCTCCTTTTCAAGCCACAGTCTCCTGGATTTTTTTAGCAACTGCAGCCTGGAAAATTTGCTCTTTACTAAATCAATGGATTCAAGTATAGCCTCAATCCTGCCATCAATGTCATCGATTTTCGCCTGCCATTCTTCTCTCGCCCTGTGCCTGTTAAGCACAGCCAGCGCGTGATAATTCCCCTCTTTGCTGTCATGCCAGACCTTTCCGATCTCAAGACCTTTGAAATCGACAGATGAAAGTACACGGATATTCTGTTCATCATCTCTCGTGACGGTCTCTTCATCTTTCGAGTTAACTGAAGACCTGACCCTGTTAATTACCTCGCTTGATACCTTAGCTTCAAATATATTTGAAAGTTCAGCCTTGGCTCTCTCTCTCGCTTCACTCTCCGACTGGCCTGCCCCCTCGGCTGTTAGAAATTTTGAAGATGGATATTCTTTCACTTCAACCAGAGGCTCTGAAACAGGCTTTTTTGAAACAGCGGCTGTCCCGGCACATGAAAAGATCAATATTGTTAATAGAAACAGTAAGCTGAATTTAATATTCATAGATAAACAACCTTATCCGGCCAAAGATTATGATTATGGGTATTTAAAAAAATCAATACATCGTATCAAACAATAGGAACCTTGTTTCACCTGCTTTTATGCTGATTTCTTGTAAATGCTCTTCCCTTCCGCAGTTCTTGCCGGATATATTGTATGTACCTTCCTTAAGATAAACCCTGCTTATATTAACTTCACCGGGAAGAGTCCGCCATGTCCTTGTATCAGCTCTTTCCATGAGAGCTGCATTAAAGACATTAAAGACTTCTCTTAAATTGTCATCCTGTATAAGGTTGTTTGCAGCCGCCTGTTTCAGCGCAGCCCTTGCAATCGCCTTGACAATGACTCTACCCTTGCGGTCATCGAGGTTTTTTACGGCAATTTCATTGATATCCTCGACAAGTTCTGTTTCAGCTTCCAGCGTATTTGAAGATGACCTGACAATAAGCTTGCTATCACTGCAGTTTGGCCGGTTAACGACATACTTTGGGAAGGCCAACGAAATGGGACCTTGTGTCGATGGCGCCACTATGCTGCTGGACACCTTTACAGGAGACTTGCCATTAAGGTGTATAAGGACTACCTTTCCCATGTTTTGCGCTTCACCATAACTTAAGCTGTCCCGCTCCTTTAGATCGCTAAATTCTGAAAGGAGTTCTTTATATCTTCCGGTGGCCCTGGCTAACCTTATAAGGTCTTTTTTCAGGGAGACAGGCGCCATAGTCCCGTAGTTATTCTTGTAATCTCCATATATCTTAAAAGATTTATAGTAGTCTATATAGGCATCTTCAAGCTCGCCCTCGGCCTCATAAATCATACCGCTCAGGTATCGGCCGAAGGCATCCTCCTTGTAGACATTCTTTTCCTCATATTTGTCGTTGTACATAGACAGCACTGAATCGAGACGCCGGCATTCAACAAGGGCCTCTTCATTATTACGATCAAGGGCATAAGATATGGCTGAAAAAAGGTTAATGCCTGCCCTTTCGAAATCCTCGCCTGCATAGGGGATTGCGTAGTCATTTGTAACAAAAGCAGCAGTCTCGCTGGATACGCTTTTGGTCCAGAGCTGCTCTGCAAGTGTCTCAGCATCATGAAAGTAGCTGTTGCTCTTATTGTAATTACCACATTGCATATTTATAATTGCCGAATCCAAAAGATAATTAAGGCGCATATTCTTTCCATATGCACCCTCCTGGCTTTCAAGGTAGGCGGTAGCCCCCTTGCAATCGTTAGCATTCATTTGCTCGTCAAGGGTCTTGTAGTTAAGCCCTGAAGCACAACCTGACAAGGCAATGAAAAGTAGAAGAGCTGATATTTTTAATGCAAAGTTATCCATTCTTTAGAGTCTTAGTCGCGATTTTTCTATAAATTTCTTTATTTTCTTCTCTCCTATCCAAACCTTCTTGTGGGTTTCTATATGGATCAACTCAAGGTTAACCTGGTAAAACATAAGCGATTTACCGGAAATTTTGTCCTGAATGGTATTAATAGTCCCTTTGAGCATGAAGTCGGCCCCGATCTCTTCCCCTTCCGATTTTGCAGTTCTTTCTGATGAATGTGAAGCCTGGTCGCGTCTTTCGTCTCGAAGCTCCCCCCTCTCCTGCTGGCTTGCGACAAACTCGACTTCGCCGGAATTAATCAATGCCAGCTCAAGGTCTTTAACAAAGGTCTGAACATTAATATGCTCGTGACTCCTGTTTTTGACAGTGCCGACTATCACCGTTGGTGAATTACCCTTATGCGTTTTAATAAAATTCTTCAGCCAGGGCCTGGCAAGTGCGTCGCTTACCATTTCTTCAGAAACAAGACGTGAATCTGTATCATTCCATCTTCCGCTCAGATCAATTGTTTCACTTGTATCAACCCTAGCAACTGTAGTGGCACAACCCGACATAAAAATCAGGGCGCAGGCAAAGAATTTCCATACATTTTTTTTCATTATTATTACCTCCGTAAGTTTATTGAAGATTATCTATAAATTATTGGCCTGTAAGCTCATGCGGCAATTGTAGTTTTTATTCCTTCTTCATATTTATGTGTATCTTATCCTTCGTTATTTCCGTAATATCGATAAAAAAGCCTTCATACATAATCATGGTAAGTTCATCGGCAAGTTTTTGCGCCGTCCCGTTCATTTCAATTTCCAACTTCGCCTTTCCAGCACTAAAGCCGCGCTGGTGAATTTTCTGAATGCCTTTAGCTTCTTTCTGAATTGATTCCTGAAACTTCATAAAGCTGGGATAAGAAGTTATGCCTGAAATGCTCATCCTGATCGTTGCAAGGCCTCCATCAGAATTGTTTAATTTATCTGAAATAACAGATATCATCCTCTCTGCGAGCAGTGAGGTCGCTTTCTTAAATGCATCCTCCAAACCGGCAGTATCACTCAATTCCTCATTCTCCGAAGAGAGAAGAACCTGGCCTGTATTAATGTTTATCGCCATTAGTGAAACTATGGCATGGATAGATTTATTTGATGAAGGGTTATTTCGTTTTGCCGACAGAGTATGTGTTTTACCATATATAACCAAATCCGCATTATATAATTTTCCAATGTATGATATGGCATCGATAGATAAAAC
>JAVVFD010000078.1:0-12233 GCA_032250935.1 bacterium | reverse complement strand
GCTGAAAGCGGGATTCCCCTTACCGGGTCTATAGAGGACTTTCACCTCCAAGAGATTGCGCCCTGCCGGGCGCACAATAAAAAAAGGCTTGCCCCGGGGCAAGCCTTTTTTAGTTCTTATTATGGAGCGGGAAACGGGATTTGAACCCGCGACCCTCGCCTTGGCAAGGCGATGCTCTACCACTGAGCTATTCCCGCAATTGAGCTACACATAATAACAAATTTTATTTTTTTGTCAAACAAAAAAGGTGAAATGGCGCCTCATTTGCAGAACCTACTTGGCGAGCAATCCTTTAAACTGCCTTAAATAATCATATCCGGACCAGAGGGTAAGCACCAGCGCAATCCAGAGCAAAATGGTGCCGTAAAACTGGAAATCGAAACCGTAATATTCGTAATGCATGGTAAGCCCGATCAGGGCGGCAAGCTGGAAGCCCGTCTTGTACTTTCCGAGATTCCCTGCCGCAATAACGATCCCTTCCGTAGTGGCGATACTTCTAAGGCCTGTAATGGTCATCTCCCTTGCAATGATAAGGACAACAATCCAGGCATCTATCCTGCCGAGCGGAATAAGCATGATCATTATGGATATGACCATTAATTTGTCTGCAAGCGGGTCAAGAAACTTCCCAAAGGCCGTTATGAATTTATTCTTCCGTGCAATATAGCCATCGACCCAGTCTGTAAGGGATGCGATGAAGAAAAGAAGTGATGCTATAAATGAGGAAATCCTGTTGTCAAAATAAAGAAAAAATATGACCACAGGTATCATAGCGACCCTGGAAATAGTCAGGTAGTTTGCAAGATTGTAGATATTTTTTTCCATTTAAGCGCCTGCTGTTTATGGTTTAAAGAAATTATAGTCTTTTATATTCATCGTAGAAGCGAAGCACTTTTTTCACATAGTCTCTGGTCTGTTTGTACGGCGGCACCCCTCCATACCTTAGCACGGTAGTCCTGCCTGCGTTGTAGGCTGCAAGGGCAAGCTTAACATCATATTCAAACAGTTTTAAGAGGCGCTTAAAGTACCTGACGCCTCCATCTATACTCTGGACGGGATCGAAGGGGTTATCCACATTCAGTTCCCTGGCCGTCTGGGGCATTAGCTGCATCAAGCCTTTCGCCCCGGCATAAGAGACGGCATATGGGTCAAAACTTGATTCTGCCTTCACTATGGCCTTTACCAGCCTCGAATCGACAGAATATTTCATGGAAACCCTTTCTATCGTTCGGTGTATGCCGTCAAGGCTGCCATCGCTGTTTGCAGCCGCGCTGCCCGGCCCTGAAAGAGGTTTAAACCTGACATCAGAACGTATGTTGGAAAAATGTATGACCCCATTGCTGTCTTTATAGGTATAAAAACTCTCTCTTGCATGAGAAGATTCCTGAAATAAAAAAAGCGCGGCTGCAAAAGAAAGGCATATCATTAACAAGTATTTCACTGTATCACCCTCACAATCTGTCTCCTTTCTACAGGCAGTTTTATAGTAATTGAGGTGCCCTTCCCCTCTTCACTGTCTACAGATATGAAGCCCTGATGTTCCTCAACAATCATATAGGCCTTGGCAAGCCCGATACCTGTACCCGACATCTTGGAGGTATAGAAAGGATCGTAGAGGTACTTAATATTCTCTGCCGGAATACCGCATCCAGTATCTTCAACGGTAATTGAAAGATAATTATCTTCGACCTTGAAATCAACGACCAGACGTCCTCCTTCAGGCATCGCTTCTACCGAGTTTTTAAATATGTTGGTGAAAAGCTCCTTCAAATGATCTCTATCGGCGTAGATTTCAGGGAGATTATCCGCTTTGATATCCGCCTTAATCCTCCCGCCTTCAAAATCAAAGAGTGAAGCAACCTCATTGACAACGGCAAAGGGATCGACACACTTAAAGTCGGCTTTATGCATCTTTGCAAAATCGACGTATTCCTCAATATCCTTCACCATCCTTTCAAGCCTGTCCACATCGGCAAGGATGATATCAAGATATTTTTTATGCGCACTGTCGTCGGGAAAATCCTTTTCAAGCCTCCTTGCAAACCCTCCCATGGACAGAAGGGGGTTTCTAATCTCGTGGGCGACACCATCTACCACCTTACCAAGGGAAGCCAGCCGTGCAGAGGATATGAGCTGTTCCCTCAATTCTTTTTCACTGCTAAGATCTCTTATTACGGCAACATACCCCTCTTTATCGCCGACAGCTCCTTCGATAAGAGAAATGGACAGGTGGCCGGGAAAGTCCATAGAATCATTCCTTATAAAGACAAACTCGCCATTATATCTCCCCTCTTCCTTTGTGATTTCAAGAACCTTTTCAACATAGCCATTTTTTACGTTATTTTTAAAAAGATGGGATAATGGCCTGCTCAGCATAGACTCCTCATCTACCTGCCAGAGGGTTTCGGCAGCCATATTAAAAGATCTTATATTTCCATTCCTGTCTGTTGAAATTATCGCCTCACTAACATTATCTATAAGATGAGCAAGGTAAGTCTCAGTCTCATCAATCTTTTCTTTTAACCTTTTATTGTCGAGCTTTATAGCCCTCTTTTCAAGAAGGTCGTCAATTAATTTGAGCACTTCCTTATAGGCGAGCGGCTTTACAAGATAGTCGTCGGCCCCAAGCTTCATCGCCTCTACCGCCGTCTTCTCAGAACCGTGGACGGTCATAATGACAACAATTGTATCAGGCGAGGCGGCCTTGATATGGCGAAGCACCTCCATGCCGCTGTAACGGGGCATCATGACATCAAGCATAACCAGATCAGGCCTATCCGATTCAAAGAGGTTGATAGCTTCTTCACCGTTAGAGGCCTGAACGATCTTAAAGCCCCGGTTTAGCAGGAGATCATTTAAAAACTCCTGAATGAGCTGCGAATCATCCGCAACAAGTATGGTAGCTCTTTGCATCCTGGCCCCCGCATCATAGAGAAAAGTATAGATAAAGGCTCTCTTCAAGTCAATTTAAAAGGGGAAAACATTCTTGACAACTACGATCCATGAAACTATAGTCATAACACCTTTCAAGGAGGACTTAAGTGGAGATAAAAAGCGACTTTCTAATAATAGGGAGTGGAATAGCGGGCCTCAGTCTCGCCCTCAGATTGTCCCGGACAGGGACTGTTTCTGTGGTTACAAAACGGGATGCCAGCGAATCTGCAACCCTCTATGCCCAGGGTGGAGTTGCTGCGGTCATGGACCCTGACGATTCATTTGAGGAGCATATTGAGGACACAATCCGCGCCGGGGCAGGTCTATGCAAAGAAGAAGTAGTGACCAGGGTTGTTAAAGAAGGGCCTGAAAGCATTAGGGAACTAATTGATCAAGGGGCCAGGTTCTCTAAAAAAGATGATGGAGACTTCGACCTTGGCAAGGAAGGGGGACACAAAAAAAGGCGGGTTCTTCACGCATCCGATTTCACAGGGCGGGAGATTATGAGCGCCCTTACATCTTCAGCCGCAAAAGACAGGAATATAACGCTTTATGAAGATCACATTGCTATAGATCTAATTACAACTAGCAACTTTGCAGGCCGTCCCGGCAGGCCCAAAAAGGACAGATGCCTTGGCTCCTATGTGCTCAATAAAAAGGAAAACAGGGTAGACAGCTTTCTAGCCGGCAGCACCATTATAGCAACTGGAGGGGCAGGAAAGGTCTATCTCTTTACAAGCAACCCCGACGTTGCAACGGGAGACGGCATAGCTATGGCGCATAGAGCCGGAGCCTCCGTAGCAAATATGGAATTCTTCCAGTTTCATCCAACATGTCTTTTTCACCCGGAGGCAAAGTCATTCCTCATCTCCGAGGCACTAAGAGGTGAAGGAGCCATATTAAGGCTAAAAAACGGCACGCCCTTCATGCAAGACTATCACCCTATGAAGGAGCTTGCCCCCAGAGATATCGTCGCAAGAGCAATAGACAGCGAACTCAAAAAGACCGGTGATGACTGCGTCTTCCTTGACATAAGCGGACAAAGTGATGAATTTATAAAGCAGAGGTTTCCGAATATCTACGGAAAATGCATGACTCGGGGTATAGATATTACAAAAGAGCCTATTCCTGTCGTTCCAGCCGCCCACTATCTTTGCGGAGGAATAGTAACCGACATGGAAGGCAAAACCGACATACCCGGCCTTTATGCATGTGGAGAGGCGGCATGCACAGGCTTGCACGGTGCAAACCGCCTGGCAAGCAACTCCCTTCTGGAAGGTCTGGTCTTTGCCAAGCAGGTTTTTAATTCCATATCAAAAGGGAAAAACAGGATTATAGATTTCCCTCCCATACCGGCCTGGAACCCTGGAAAGGCAACAAGCAGCAACGAAGCTATCATCGTCAGTCAAAACTGGGATGAAATAAGACGTCTAATGCAAAACTATGTGGGCATAGTAAGGACAAACAAAAGACTGGCGCGTGCAAAAAAAAGGATGGACATCATTCAAGCCGAGATACAGGAATATTTCTGGACCTTTATTATAACCTCAGACCTGCTTGAACTCCGAAACATTGCTACAGTTGCCGAACTGATAATCGATTCAGCTATCATGAGAAAGGAAAGCAGAGGGCTGCATTTCAATTTGGACTATCCTGAACTCGACGACAAGAGTTTTAAACATGACACAATAATTAAATGATATCATCTCCAAGCCTCAAGAAAAAAACCGGCAGACCCTAAAAAACCACGAACGGTTAATTCAGCTATTTCCGCCCCGCCCCTTATTTATCAGCTTTACCAGATCTATAAGCGGCAAGAATTTTGTCATTAATCTCCTTGTAAGAAAAAGGCTTGACTATATAACCCTGAATCCCCAATTTCCTGCAGACCTCAATATCTCTTTTTTCATCTGTAGATGTTGAGATTATTACGGTCGTCTCCCTGTCTCCGATGTCTTCGCGAATCTCTTTAAGCATGGAACAACCGGACATGTCAGGGAGAAAAATGTCCAGCACTATGACATCAGGATGCCAGTTCCTATAATTCTCCATTGCCGACTTGCCGTCAGCCGCCAGGCGCTTTTCAAACAGTTCCGATGAGATGGCAGCGTCATAAAAATTCAACAAACTTTCGTCATCCTCAACTATGAGCACCTTCAACTTGTTCGTCATATACTACCTCTATATTTTCAAGATAATTTCCAAGCTTAAGTATCCACTCTTTAATGTCGCCTGCATCCTCTTTTTTTGCAGCTTCTTCAATAGCCTGGCCTATCTCTGAGACATAATCAAAGCCATAACCTCCACCGGCTCCCTTCATGGAATGCCCCAGTCTCTTGATTGTTTCAAAATCTTTTTTTCCGAGGCTCTCATTAATAACAACAATATCTTTGGCCCTCAGTTCAAAAAAACGGGGAATTATCGCTTCAAGTTCTGCATCTACGTGAACTGTAATTTTATCCATATCATTCTAGTCCTGCATCTAAATTCTATTAAATATGGGACGGAGAGCCATTAACTTATTATGCTACACTGACTCTGTTACCCCTCCTGCCTGGCCTGATATAGTGACTTATCGACCGCCAGCATTATCTCTGCTACATTATCAGGATCAAAGACAAGGGAGTTTTGCGACGTTTTTTACTTCTCCACTCTGCATTAATCTGTTCGTCAAAATATCTACGGTTTGCAACAGATGTTAATCCATCGAGGTATGAAAGCTCTTTCAATCCCTTATTTGCTTTTTTTAGGGCTTCAGTTAATTCCATCAAGCTGAACCTGAAATTACTTGCAATATCAATCTTCCTTGGGAATAACTATAATACTCGACTCTTCATCCATGAAATAATTCTTCTTATCCTCTTCATAGTTATAACCTATCTCGGTACCTGGAGGTATCTTTGCCCCTTTGTCGATTATAGCCATATTTATCTTGCAACCCTCGCCTATCTCTACATCATCCATCAGAATGGAGTTTATGATACTGGAATCACTGTGGATGAAGACGTTTCTGCCCAGAACCGAATCCTGCACCTTGCCTCCCCTTATGATGCACCCCTCGGACACCACCGAATTGATGACGCTTCCTCTTTTACCATGCCTGTCATAGCAGAACTTGGCGGGCGGCGCACCGTAACTTGCCGTCCTGACTGGCCACTCCCTGTTATAGAGATTAAAATCGGAATCAATCTTCTTAAGATCCATACTGGCTTCCCAATAGGCCTTTATCGTACCGACATCCCTCCAATAGCCTCGTTCTTTTTCATCCGCTCCAGGGATATCGTTATTCATAAAATCGTAGGCATAGAGCCTGTGGTCTTTATATATCCCCGGAAGTATGGTCTTACCGAAGTCATGGTCCGTATCTTTTTTTGCGTCCGCCTCAAGCTGTTCCACAAGAAAATCGGCATTGAAAAGATAATTCCCCATGGATATGAGCGCCTTTGACGGATCTTCGGGCATGGATGTCGGATGGACAGGCTTTTCCTGAAACCCCTTTACCCTCAGATCATTATCAACCTGTATAACTCCGAACTCACTCGCCTCTTCGAGAGAAACAGGGAGCGCTGAAACGGTCACATCGGCATTGTTTTCACTGTGGAAGCGAATCATCTGCCTTATATCCATCCGGTAAATATGATCGGCGCCGAATATGGCAACTATGTCGGGCTTGAACTTCTTAATGAGGTTGATATTCTGGTAAATGGCGTCGGCCGTCCCCTTATACCACTCCTCACCTGTTCTCATCTGGGCCGGGACAATGGTCATGAACTGGTCTTTCAGGAGAGCCCCGAAGCGCCAGCCATCCCTCATATGCTCCATTAGTGATTGGGCCTTAAATTGCGTGAGAACGTAGACAGAATAAATTCCCGAATTAATAAAGTTACTGAGGACAAAATCAACTATCCTGTATTTACCTCCAAAGGGGACGGCAGGTTTTGCCCTCTCCTTAGTCATGGGATAAAGTCTTGTCCCTTTCCCACCAGCCATAATCATGGCCAGCACCTTCTTATCATCTGCAGGCATATTGTCTCCTTATATGATTTAAGCTATAAGAATAGCCTAGATTTTTTATATTTTCAATTAATTGTGAAAATTTTCTGATTTATAATTAACAAGAGGTTTCAATCACATGCGCCGGACGTCTATGGACACAGTGAATGTGATTTTACTGCTGAAATTGAGGTATCGCTGAAGGTTTTATCTTTATGGCAAATGTCTAAAATAAACACCCCCGCAGCAAGCTGCGGGGAATTTTAAACCCCAAGCGGTTAAACTATTGCTTCCAATGAAGAACCAAGACACAAAGATCAGGCAAGATCAAGCATCATGGCCGTTTCATCGCATTCGGGGAATTTGGAACATTTGATGCAGTCTCCCCAGATTTTATGAGGGAGCCTGGATTTATCTATTTCATTAAAACCAAGGCGGGAAAAAAATTCAGGCTTGTATGTTAGGGCGAATACCTGTTTAAGGCCTATTAAGGCCGCCTCCTCAAGGCATGCCATAGTTATCTTCCTTCCAACACCGACAAGTATCCTGTCCTCCTTTACGGCAAGAGACCGGATTTCACCAAGGTCTTCCCAGCAGATATGAAGGGCGCAGACACCTATCAACTCTTCCGACTCGTCATCAACAAAGACATAAAAATCTCTTAGCCTTTCATAGAGATCAACCAGGGCGCAGGGGAGCATTTCCCCCCTCCTTGCGTAATTTTCAATAAGTGCATGTATCTTTTTTACATCGCCAATTTTAGCCTTTCTAAGCATTTTTATTCAGCATCTCCATTGCGTGTTCTTTAGTTTTATCGGTTATCTCAACGCCGCCAAGCATACGAGCTATCTCTTCGACCCTGTCATTACTGTCAAGCAGGTTTATCGATGTGAATGTACGCCCCTCTTTAACGCTCTTGGCCACCTTATAGTGATGGTCCCCCAATGCGGCTATTTGAGGCAGATGTGTTATGCATATAACCTGTGAGTTATTTGATACATCCTTTAGTTTTCTGCCTACAACCTCTGCTGTGCCGCCGCCTATGCCGGCATCAACCTCGTCGAATACGAGGCTTGGCACTCTGACTCCGCTAAGTATACGTCTCTTAATCGCAAGCATTATACGGGAGAGCTCTCCCCCTGAAGCTATCTTAGCCATAGGTCTTGGCTTTTCTCCCGGATTGGTAGAGAGGAAAAACTCGGCCTGTTCAAGACCGCACTCGGCCATATCCTTAAGGGGCGTAAAGTTTACCTCAAGGGTCGCCCCCATAAGACCAAGGTCCTGCAATTCATCTGCTATTTCAACGGTTAGCCTTGAAGCCGCCGCTTTCCGCTCTTCCGACAGTTCAAGGGCAAGCCTTTGAGCCTCCTCCATCTTAAGCGCAAGTTCGGCTTCAATCTGTTCCTTTTGTCCCTCACTTCCCCCTATAGATTCAAGTTCTGCCGATATATCCTCCCCGTGAGCTATGAGGTCGGCAAGCGTTGGGCCATATTTCTTTTTAAGCCTTTCAAGCTCTGCAAGCCTCTCTGAAACGGCATCAAGACGCAGCGGATCGGAGGTGACAGTCCCGGAATATTCCCTCAGTTCAAGGGCGGCATCTTCCATCTGAAACAGGAGCCCTTCGAGAAGCTGAGCCATATTCCCCATTGCTGGATCGGCCCCGGAGGCCTCTTTTAATTTGGCCACCACCTCGCCCAGCCTTTCCACTATGGAGCCTTCCGAGGAATAGATGGTTTCATCGGCAAAAGAGGCGCATGTTGCAAGTTTTTCAGCATTTGACAGCAGATTCCTCTCCTCCTTAAGCTCCTCATCCTCTAATGGTTTTATTCCCGCCTTAGTTATCTCGGCAAGCTGAAAGCTGAGAAGATCAACCCTTTCAGCCCGGCTTCCTTCATCACGGGCCATCTTTTCCAGCAATCGCCTCACTTCGTTATATCTTGAAAAAGATTCCCTATACCTTATTTTTGCCTCGTCAAGTCTTCCGAAGCTGTCCAGTATATCGAGATGATTTTCCGGCTTTAAAAGCGTCTGGTGCTCATGCTGGCTTGAGATATTAATAAGAGACTCACTTAGTTCGGTCAACATTGACAGTGTGACCATACTGCCGTTTAAAAAGACCTTATTCTTACCTTCCGAAATAATCCTCTTAATAACGATCTCATCGCTCGCATCTATCCCAAGATTATCCAACTTCTCTATCAGGGCCGGCTCGCCCTCCAGAGAAAAGAGAGCCTCAACAACAGCCTCTCTTTCACCGCTTCTTATGAGGTTGGATGTCGCGCGATCCCCAAGTATGAGGTTAACGGCCTGAATAATTATAGACTTGCCCGCGCCTGTCTCCCCTGTAAGCACGTTCATGCCGCTGGAAAATGAGAGTTCGAGATTGTCTATAATAGCGAATTTTTTTATGCGCAGTTCTAAAAGCATATATGAGCCTGTGTTAAGCTAAAATGGTTGCCTCTAATAAACGACCCCACAGCTAGCTGACAGGGTATTTGGTTGTCATTCCGGGCTTGACCCGGAATCCAGATTGCATACGACTGGATTCCCGCTGGAGTTTATCCCGTACTTGATACGGGGCGGGAATGACGAAACGCAGCAAGCTGCGGGGAATTCAACCCCAAGCGATTAAAGACTACATACCCAGAGTTTTTACCCCCCCGAAAGGGGGACTTCCCCCCTCCCACCAAGGGAGGGTAGGTTTTTTACTCTCCAGGAGAGATTATCATCTGGAGCCGCTTATTCTTCTTGCCGCCATCAAAAGGGCAACAACCGTCTTCCCGTCTGATATTTCACCGCTGTCCACCTTGTCCAGCGCCTCACCAAATGGCAGGCGAAGCACCTCAAGGTATTCGTCATCTTCAAGCTCCTGCTTGCACCCCGTCAACGACTCGGCCAGGTATATATGCACTACCTCACTGCAAAACCCTGGCGTAGAGATATACTCACCAAGTTTTTCAACCTTCCCGGCAACAAGGCCGACCTCTTCTTTAAGCTCCCTTATTGCGCAGACCTCGGCCCCTTCTGCACCATCAATCCTGCCGGCCGGCACCTCCCATATGACCCCACCTGCGGCATGACGAAACTGGCGAACAAGGGTAATATCTCCGTTGTCGTGAAGAGGAAGCGCGCATGCCCCACCGGGATGCCTCACTATCTCAAGGTCAACCTTCCTGCCGTCAGGCATGATTGCCCCTTCGATGTTAACATCAAAGATACGACCCTTGTATATATTTTTGCAGTCAGACATATTGTGGATAATAGCAGTTTTGAGGGATTTGTACAATATCGGCGAGGCAGGAGAAAACTAAGAGAAAATAAGGATAAAAATACTTTTACCCCTAATGTAATTCTATTAGGGATTCGGTGCTAAACCCTTACGCATGTTGCAACTCTATTTGACTACCCTTCTATAGCATCATAAGGCAGTTCTTCATTAAGAGGGCTTATCATCCCTTCCTCGTTTTCATCGAGTTCGACAAACTCCTTAAGAGATGGAAGCTGCGACAGGTCTCTAAGACCGAAGTGTTCAAGAAAAAACCTGGACGTGCCGTATATCATCGGTCTTCCTGGCACCTCTTTTTTGCCCAGTATCTTGACAAGTCTCTTTTCAAGCAGACTCCGCACGACGCCGCCTGAATCCACCCCTCTTAGATCTTCGATTTCGGCTCTCGTAACAGGCTGACGGTAGGCTATTATGGCGAGCGCCTCCATGGCCGCCCTTCCGAACTTGGGAGGTCTTTTTGCCCTCAGCTTCTGAAGCAAAGAAGCATGACAGGTTTTTGTTCTGAACTGATAACCACCTGCGATCTCAAGAAGAGATATTCCTCTTCCCTCATCCTCGTACTCTTCCCTTATATTTTCAATAAGGGTCTTTACTTCCTTTTTATCAAGATGACCATCAAACTCACCGGCAAAGTCACCTGCCAGAAGTTCGGTAATCTTTTCCAACTTAAGCGGCAGCTCCGATGCAAATATAAGGGCCTCTATTGCTCCCTTCAGCCTCATATCTTCCATATATATCTAATGCACCGTCCCTAATGATTTTTCAGAGGAACTTATCCTGATAACTCCGAAGGTCTCGCCCTGAAAGGCCCTTACCCTCTTCATCTTCATAAGTTCAAGGAGGGCAAGAAAGGTAGCTATAATGTCGTTTTTAGATGAGGCTTTATCAAAAAGAGAGCGAAAGGTAAGACTGCCCTCAGCGCTTAGCTTTTGAATGATAATTTCTATCTTATCCTTTACCGATATCTTTTCACGGTTTACTTCATGGGGATTAAAGGCTTTAGCCTCTTTGAGAAGGTCGCTCAGCGCCTCCATGAGATCGAAGAGGGTCACATCATGCGATGCATCTTCTTCTGAATCTTCGATCTCTACATCCTCAACAAAACCTTTAAGAAAATTTTCCCTGTCAAGCATATCCATAGATAGAAGCTCTTCTGAGGCTTCCTTATATTTTTTGTATTCAAGCAGACGTTTTACAAGCTCTTCGCGAGGGTCGCCACCATCTTCTTCAGTCTCCTCTTCTTCCGATGGCGGAAGCAGCATCTTTGACTTGATATGCATCAGCGTGGCTGCCATAAGAATATATTCACCGGCAACATCCAGATTAAGGGTCTTCATGATGTCGATATGTTTAAGATATTGATCGGTAATGAGTGCAACGGGAATATCCATTATATCGAGCTCATGCTTTTTGATGAGATGGAGAAGCAGATCAAGGGGCCCCTCAAAACTATCAAGAACAACCTGATAGTTCATTATATATGCATAGCCTCCCTGACCTTTAACATTGTTTCTCTGGCCAGTTGTACTGCGGCCTTATTTCCCTCTTCTATGACATCGCTAATAAGAGCCGGGTTATTAACTAGTTCTTCTCTCTTTGTTCTAATCGGCGCAAGCTCTGAAAGAACATTGTCTATAAGGACCGTTTTGCACTCAATGCATCCTATACTGGCGGACTTGCAGCCCTTTATAACGAACTCTTTTTGTTCGTCAGTGGAATATATCCTGTGATAGTCAAAGATAGGACAAAGCTCGGGATCGCCCGGATCAGTGAGCCTTATTCTTTGCGGATCAGTCATGGCGGTCTTGATCTTTTTTGTTATTACCTCATCGCTGTCAGAGAGATAGATCGAATTGTTATAGCTTTTGCTCATCTTCCGCCCATCTGTTCCGGGAAGTTTCGGGAATTTCGTAAGCAGATGCTGCGGCTCGGGCAAGACATTGCCGTATAGGTTATTAAACCTCCTTGCCACCTCTCTGGTAAACTCTACATGAGGGACCTGATCTACACCTACAGGCAC
>JAVVFD010000077.1:0-12369 GCA_032250935.1 bacterium | reverse complement strand
CTAACCCCTAACCCCTAACCCCTAACCCCTAACCCCTAACCCCTAACCCCTACTAACCACTGAAACAGTGAATATCTAAGGACACGAAATTAAAATTCATATTACTTTCCGTGATTCCGTGGTAAAAAATAAGCTCCAATCCTGTTTAAAATTATTCAGCTATTTAAGATCCCTGCCTGGAATTTAAAAGCATATCCACTGCAAACATTACATCTTCAACCCTTATATCCCTCATGCACCTGAAATGTCCCTCGGGACACTTCATAGGGCCATGATGATGGCAGGGACGACAGGGAATCTCCTTTTCCACTATTTGAACATTTTTGCCATATGGTGCGTAACCGAAAGAGGGGGCTGTCGGACCGAATATGGACACAACGGGAACGGACCTTGCGGCTGCAATATGGCCGGGGGCGCTGTCATTGCCTATAAGAAGGGAGCAGCGATCTATAACGGCTACCAGGTCGCTTAGCCCCGTCTTGCCTATCAGGTCAACAGGCTTGTTTTTTGCCAGATCCAATATGGTGTTGCCTGTATCGCGCTCTGCCGGTGAACCGATGAGTATAACTTTTATGCCATACTTTTTCATGAGAACGTCTACAAGTGCGGCGTAGCCTTCAGCTGTCCACCGCTTGGTACCCCATACAGAACCGGGTGCGACAGCCACAATCTGCTCACCGCCAGTAATTCCAACGGAATTAAGGATAGCTTCTGCCTTCGCAAGAGTTTCTGGAGATATTTCAAGCGCCGGTGTTTTATCAATTCCGCCAGTATCAACTTCAAGCGGCGTTAACAGAGAAAGTATTCTTTCAACTTCATGAAGATCTTTATTCCTTAAAACCTTTTTATTGTAGAAAAAAGATAAGGAGGCATGGGAGAAACCGACCCTTGTTCCGGCCGATGAAGCAAAAGCCATTAGCGCGGTTCTGGATGATGGATGGGGCGACAGGCAAAGATCAAACTGCTCTTTCCTTAAATCCTTCAGGAGGCGAAAAAAGCTTAAAAGACCTTTATCACGACCTTTCTTGTCATATGACAAAAGAGAATCAATAGATTTTGAATCTTTAAGGAGCTGGACCCCTTGCGGAGTCGTCATCACAGTCAGATAGCTTTCGGGGAAGACTTTCTTTAATGCATTAACAAGCGGTGTAGTCAGAACGACATCACCCGGAAAAGCGGTCTGAATCAGTAGAATCTTCTTATATTTCGTCATCTAGCAGATTCTTTGCATGTCTGAATATTCTTTAATTCCCAAAGTTTAATATACTTTAAAAAGACATAATAGGCCGAAGAAAAGGCTATTACAAATCCGGGCAATCCATCCCTGAAGCCTTGATTTAATATAAATTTTTTAAAAAAAGTGGAAGGCGGCCTTAAAACTATATTTAGCAGTCCGGCAGTTTTACCTTTTTTTGCATATTCCCCTGCAGCAACCGTGGTGAAACGATTCATGGTATTAATATGGTCTTCAATATTTCTATAGGTATAGTGGTGAATATCTCCCTTAAGATATGCCAGCTTCCCATCGACCAGGACCTTGTCATGAGGATCGGTTCCAGCCCAGCGTCCTTTGATTCTTTTAAATAGCCTAAGTGTATAGTCAGGATACCAGCCGCTATGGTTAATCCAGCGCCCGAGATAACGCACCTTTCTGGGAATAAAAAAACCATCAATCTCTGACTCACGCTCCAAAACAGTTTTAATCTCGCAGGCAAGTTCATCAGATACCCTCTCGTCTGCATCGATATTGAGCAGCCAATCGCAGCTTGCCTGGTCCTTTGCAAATGCCTTTTGACCATTCATGCCCAGCCATTCCTGGTGATGGACCTTATCGGTAAACTCCCTGCATATTTCAACAGTCCTGTCCGTGCTCCCGGAATCTACTACTATAATCTCGTCCGCCCACTTGACGCTTTCGAGGGCTGCGCGGATATTATCCTCTTCATTGAGAGTTATGATTGTAACTGAAAGTTTTTCCATAAAGACTACTTATAAATGCACTCGATAAACCTATATCTCTTCAGCCTCATCTATAAGCATGACGGGTATATCATCTTTGATAGGATATTTCAGTTTGCATGCATCGCATACAAGACCGTCACCTTCCTTAGTCAGCTCAACGTCACCTTTGCACTTTGGACAGGCGAGGATGTCCAGAAGCTCCTGATCTATAGCCATAGCGTTCTCCTTTTTTAAAATTCATCAGCTTTGCTGTAAAATAGCCTATTGCTATTTCACTTCTTATCTTGACAGGGATTCTAAACTCATCATCGGTATACCAGATGAATATATCTCCCTTATTATTGAATACGTCATTGTGCGATGCAACGGGCTTTATCTTTATAGTGTCTACCTTTTCACCATCTATATCCAGAGTCTCCCGTGCAAGCACCTTCACCGTCGTCTTATATAATTTGCCGCTGGAAAAAACGTCAAAATCAATATCCCTGCCTACCTCCAGGTCAAGACTTCTCACATAATAAAAGCTGGAAAATGAATCGCGAACAAGAGAGGGCACATCATAGACACCACGCTTCCTGCTGTTTTTTATATATGTTGCCTTGTTTGCCTTCCGGTCAAAAAGTATTTCCTTGTCTACTTTATGACCGCCTTCCCTGAGTTTGATATTCAGGCTGACACCTGAAAGGTCCTCGGCGTCCATGAGACACTCTATTCGGTCATCAACCTTAAAAAATGTAGAGATAAATCTGCTAGACCATGTCCTCGATTCTACATGATAGGCAGCTCTGCCATCAATGTCTACAATATCCTTTATTTCCATCATTGTGCCGCCGCCCGGCATTCCAAGCCATGAAATCTCATATTCCAGCCTCTCCCCAACTTCAAAGGGGGATGCATGACTATCTGATGGAAGATAAACAGCAAGCAGCGATACTATCAATAGGCATGAAAGCCGTAAATTCATCATTTCAGACAGAACTCCTTACCTTATCTATCAATTCAGTTGATGAGTGGTCTTTCGGGTCCCCCACAATTGCAACGCTGCCGCCATATGAGGCGACAGTCTCCCGTTCAGGAACGGTATCTTCGGTATAATCAGTCCCCTTGGCCTGAACATGAGGCTTAAGCTCCAAAAGGAGCCTCTCCACATTGGGCTCGGAAAAAAGGACTATATAATCAACCATATCCAGAGCAGACAATATCTCAATTCTTTCATCTTCCGGCGTATGAGGCCTGTCTTCCCCCTTATAGCTCTTTACGGAAGAATCGCTGTTTACGGCAACGACCAGAATATCGCCGAGCGCTTTTGCTCCTTTCAGATATCTGACGTGTCCCACATGAAGAAGATCAAAGACACCGTTTGCAAAGATGACCTTCCTGCCGAGTCTCTTTTCATTTTCTATTTGTATCTTTAATTCTTCCAGCTGAAAAAGTTTGTTCATAATCAGTCCTGATCGGAGGCTATAGCCTTGCTTAATTCCTGGGCAGTTACTGTCGCCGTACCGCTCTTCATAACTACTATACCGCCGGCATAGTTTGATATTCTGGTGGCGTCGCCAAAACCGGCTCCGGCAGCCATAGCCATTGTAAGGGCGCTTATAACCGTATCTCCGGCGCCAGTAACGTCGGCAACCTCATCACTTCCAAAGACGGGTATGAGGTCGACATCCTTATCTCCTTCAAAAAGGGCCATTCCTTTTTTGCCTCTCGTAATAAGGAGGTTTTTGCAGCATCCCGCCTCTTTTATATTCCTGCCGGCCCTGACGACATCATCATCGGTGTCTATTAAAAAGCCCACTGCCTCCTCTGCCTCGGGCTCATTTGGCGTGACAATGGTAACGCCCCTGAACTTCTTTATGTTGCACCTCGTATCGACGTTAATTATTCTCTTATTCTCAGCGGCTATATCATTTATTTTTTTAATAATAGCAGTCGTAATGACTCCGCAGCCGTAATCGGAAACGATGAGCGCATCAAGACCGTCAAGCCTGTCCATTAGCATTTTCAGGAGTAAGGCCTCGGTAGAACTTGATACGGGACATCCATCCTCCTTGTCTATCCTGATCATCTGCTGCTTTACCGTATGAAGGCCGCCTGCCATGATGCGGGTTTTCGTATTTGTATGCCTCGTTTTATCGACGATGAGGCCCGAGGTATCAATACCCTTCTCTTTCATGATTGCAAGCATCTCCCGCCCCGTGTCATCGTCGCCTAAAACTCCGACGGGCAAAACTTCAGCCCCCATGGCATGAAGGTTGTTGACAGTATTTGCCGCTCCACCGAGTATCACCTTCCTGGAATCATGCTTCAAGATAAGAACGGGCGCTTCACGGCTCACCCTTGATGTCATGCCGAAGATATATTCATCGGCCACAAGGTCGCCCATAACTCCAATCTTTTTTCCTTTAAAATTTCTGAGTATGTCTAGTAGTTTCATCCGCTCGCTTTAATTTTTTTTTATAAATGCATTTCATAACGCCTCTTAATCCCCTCTTAAGATAAGGGGCGGCCGGGAGAGGTTATGATAAGAACATTTATATCGTTAACATCTTTTTTTAGCTTCTTCCGCCTTTATCCACTGAACAGCATCGAGCAGATCTTCCGCGATATAATCAGGCCTGGTTGTCCAGGTATGGCCGAACAGTTCAAGCTCGCCCTTGCCATATCCGGTCTTTACAAATATCCCCTTCGCCCCCACGCGGTGTCCAAATTCAACATCTGTTATCTTATCCCCGATCATATATGAGTTATTGACGTCAATATTCATATCCATGGCTGCGGCATCTATCATGCCGGTCCTCGGCTTCCTGCAATCACAATCCGCCCGGTAGGGAGCCTCGCCTGCAGTTGGATGGTGAGGGCAGTAATAAATAGCATCGAGTCTTGCGCCATTTTCCTCAAGGAGTTCCTCAAGCCTGTCATGGACCTTTTTTATCATCCATTCAGGGAAATACCCTCTTGCGACACCGGCCTGGTTGGTGACAACCACCGCCTTCAGTCCCATATCATTGATTAGCTTTATCGCTTCTGCACTTCCTGGAAGGAGGCTATATCTGTCGGGATGATTGACATAACCGATTTCTTCCGAGATAGTACCATCCCTGTCTATAAAAACTGCAATTTCTTTATTCATAAATTAATTAATCTCATCCCCTGTTTCTTCTTTTTTTCCTGCCGTACTTTTTAACCTTCCACCTGTTGTGAACCCAGAACCACTGCTCAGGATATCGTCTTATCAGCCTTTCCAGTATTTCATTAAAGCGGCTTGTTGCAGACTTTATATCCTCCTGTAGGTCATCCCCTTTATCCAGCTCTATCGCCTTTTCATACACGCAGCGATATCCACCATTTTCATCTCTAACCATAAAGGCGGGAACGACGGGGGCGCCTGTCTTTAACGCAATTAGCGCAAGGCCGTAATTTGTTGCGGCCGGGATATCGAAAAAATCCGCAGTTATTGCATCCTTGTTCGTCGCATGCTGGTCGAGCAATATACCGACCGTTTCATTCTTTTTAAGCAGGGCAAGTATCTTTCTTGCCGAATTCCTGTGAGGTATTGTATCAATGCCTCGCCCCTTTCTGGCTTCGCGGATAAACTCGGTAACAAAAGGGTTTTTTGCCTTTTTGTAGACAACTGTTACGGGGCCTGCATGCTCCCTAAGGGCCGAACCTAAAAGTTCCCAATTACCGATATGGGCAGCCAGGACTAAAACTCCTTTACCCTTTTTTTCAGCCTCTATGAGATTGTCAAGCCCTTCAACGTGTACATTATCCAGGACATAAGCCCGGCCATATCTATGGGGCTGCATAAACTCAGCAAAGGTCTGCCCAAGATTTTCAAATACCAAAGAGCTGAAAGAGATGGCCTCCTCTTCCGCCATACCAAGCGCCATTGACAGGTTATCGACAGCTATTCTGCGATGTTTCCTGTCTACCTTGAATGCGAGCCTTCCAAGGAAGCGACCGACTTTAACAGAGTTTGATGGAGAAAAAAAGCAGATAAATCCTATTAAAAGCCGAAATAAAACATATTCAACAAAATATCTTAACTTCAATTTATCCCGGCTTCTGCACGCGCTTTTATCGTCTCTATAAAAGAATCTTCCTGCAGCCCCATATCAAGCGTTATGGCGAGGTAAAAAATCGGAATCCTGGAAACTATATCCAGCCCTTCCATTTTAACTGCGTCCTTCTCGGTCATTATTATCATCGATACGTCCTGCTGATCAGCCTCTTTTAATACTTTCTCCATATCATCGACGGTAAATCTATGATGATCCGCAAAGATTCTATCCATCTGTACCACAGCCCCTAAGGAAATGAGCAAAGATGAAAAAGAGGAAGGGTCTGCAATAGCGGAAAGAGCGCACACCCTTGCTCCATCTAATTTATCAATGCCTGCTTCTTCACGGCTATTTAAAGAGACCAGGGCCTCAGGGCGATAACTGCTCTTGAAAACCGGAAGCCCTGGCCTTGCCTTTTCAATCCGCAAGACAAGTTCAGCATTTCCCTTCTTCGGGAACTTATTTACAAGAACAATATCCGCCCTGTTCATTCCCGAGAGAGGCTCTCTAAGGGGTCCCCTGGGGAAAATAAAGCGATTTCCAAAACCCAGCTCGCCGTCGACCAGCAAAATATTGACGTCTCTTTTTAATTGTATATGCTGATAGCCGTCATCAAGGATGAAATAGTCGGGATCAAATTCCGTTAATGCATAGCTGCAAACCTTAAAGCGGTTTGAACCGACCAGCACGGGAACATCCCTCAATTTCCTGGCAAGCATATATGGCTCATCTCCGGCCTCAGCAGGACTCATCAAAAGCTTTTGCCCGTTTGAAACCACTCCGACCTCAGCCCTGGATTTGCCTCCGTATCCACGGCTTACAACCACTACCTTAAAACCTCTGGCCAGCAATTTGCGGACTATCAGCTCTACGGCAGGCGTTTTTCCAGTTCCTCCCACCGTAAGGTTGCCAACGGATATAACCTTGCGCCCCGCGCTCCTGGTTTCAAAAATCCCGCACGAATAAAGTAAAATCCTAAGCTTTACCAGCGCACAATAAAGCAATGAAATCAGGTAAAGGGGCAATAAAAGGATATGCAAAAAAACACCCGTCATCTTTCCGGGTGCCCCATATGCTATGTAATGAAAAAACTTTTCCAAGTCAATTTTATACCACAATGACTGATAAATAGTCAAAAACTAAGTGTTTTTTAAGTTTCTATCCGGATTTCACAATAAAAATCCAAAAAAATTTAGTTTGCCGCGGAACGCACTGAGCAGGCAGAAAAAAATTTTAATTTATCCGGCGGGAGAAGCCCGCCCTACCCGGCGTAAAAGATCATTTCCTTTTGCTCACGGATTCACACGGATAATATCTGATTTTAAAAAGATTTAATTCCCTATCCTACCGCATTTAGTGTTTCAGCGCTCAGAATTTCATAAATGAAAATACCGCATGATTGGAGCCTATTTTTTACCCCGGAAGCACGGAAAATATGAAACACGGAAAGTAATATGGATTTTAATTCCCTGTCCTCCGATATTCAGTGTTTCCGTGGTTAGAATTTTTTAAATTGATGTTTCGGTGCGGCGACATACCGAAATCTCAAAGTTTTAAGAATTTGGAATATCTATAATTCCCGCAAGCATATCCACCGTTTTTGCCGTTGCCCCCCTGTTTAAGAGGACAGTCTCCCTGGCCTTCGCCCCCATTTGATGCCGGAGCTTATCGTCTGCAAGGAGACGGCCTGACCATTTAAGAAGATCTTCAGCATCCTTGACCATGACCGCTCCGCCGCCCTTTGTCAAAACTGCGGCAGCCTCCCTGAAATTTTCGATATAAGGGCCAAATAACACCGGTTTGCCTTGAAGGGCCGGTTCAAGCATGTTTTGCCCGCCCATAGGCACTAGGCTTCCACCTATAAATACCAGGTCGGCATATTTATAACAGGACGAAAGCTCTCCAAGCGTATCAAGCAGGATAAGCTGAGATTTCGCCTTCCCCTTCACTTTAGAGCGTAATGTGTAATCAAGCCCTCTTTCATCCATCATCCTTGCAATCTCTCCGGCTCTTTCTATATGTCTCGGGGCCAGAAGCAGTCTTAAACCTGGATGGATTTCCCTGAGCTTCAGGTAGACCTCAAATATATAGGGTTCTTCACCATCTCTTGTGCTACCCGCTATAAAGAGAGGATGACCCCACTCTTTAAAAAATGAGATTTCAGAATTATCAACAGACATGTCAAACTTTACATTGCCAGTTTCATGCAGCCTGGCGCTATCCACCCCCAGCGCAGCAAGCCTTTCACTATCAATTGAGGATTGCGTCAGAACCAGTCTGAGCCGACTCAAAGCCCCCTTTATGAGCGGTCCCAGCATTTTATATTTTCCAAAAGAACTGTCGGAGATACGTCCATTTACAACAACCACAGGTGTTCCGATTGAGGAAGCCTCTGTTATCAGGCCAGGCCAAAGCTCAGTCTCCATAAGGATGAGCAGAGAAGGTCTTATCTTCAGGAGAAGCCTTTTGACTATGGGCGCCAGATCAAAGGGAAGAAAAATCACGGCGTCAGCGTTCAGCTTCCGGATAGCCGCCTTATTACCGGTAGCGGTAAATGTGGAAACAAGGAGACTCTTTTCCGGCCATCTATGCCTGATCTTCTCAATCAGGGCTGCAGATGCGAGCACCTCTCCAACAGATGCGGCATGAAACCAGACAGCCCCGCCTCCCTTGACGGCCTCAGGGAGATCCGCAGAAACCATGCCCAGTCGTTGGGATAATTCTCTGGTTCCGCCCCCTCCTCTTATGACCTTAAAGAGTATTAAGGGGGATAAAATGAGAAGAAAAATAAATAAGATGGAGTTATAAAGGAAATACATATGCAGATATCAGGAACCGGGCCTGGCAGAGCTATGGTCCGCCTTATCCGAAGCTGGTGAGAGGTAGCTGTCTACCTGAGCGGTCATATTGACAAGCCGGCTTTCAAGCTCGGCTCTTTTTTCGGCAAGATCATCTTTTTTCCCGATATAGATAGGCTCGCCCCACAGAAACGCGCCTCTGCTGAAAGGATATGGCATCTCGAATGCATCCCAGCTGGCGAAGATTTTTTTCCTTGATGCGCCGAAAGTTACAGGAACAATAGGAACGCCTGTCATTCTTGCCAGCGCTATGATGCCGTCCTGCACTATAAATTTAGGGCCTCTTGGCCCATCAGGGGTAACAGCGATATCCACGGTCTTGATTTCTCTTAACATCTCGCGCATCGCCATAGCGCCTCCGCGGGAAGAAGAACCACGCACCGTGCCGTGACCGAACCTTCTCATAAACCTGACAAGCATCTCTCCATCCTTGTGATGGCTTATGAGGCACTTGATCATCCTGCCTTTATAACCGATAGGCACCATGAGAAGCCTGCCGTGCCATACGGCGAGAATCATCCTTTCATCGGCATCCCAAAAACGCCTCGCCCTTTCCTCGTGGAGATTTTCAATCTTCATGGTCAGGTAGGTAAGACGTACGATAATCTCAGCCAGGTAAGGAGCTATAAAAAGGAGGATAATTTCTTTGAATTTTCTTTTTTTCGGCATTTAAAATAGTATAGCTTAACTATCCGCAAACTGCCTGTCCCATAGTTGCTGGTAAAGCCCCTTTTTGGCGAGCAGCACATCGTGCGTACCTTCCTCTGCAATCTTTCCTTCCGACATAACAACAATCCTGTCGGCGCTCTTTATGGTGGAAAGTCTGTGGGCAATAACAAAGCTGGTGCGATTACGCATCAGGTTGTCGAGAGCGCCCTGAACAAGTTTTTCAGATTCCGAATCGAGCGCAGATGTCGCCTCATCCAGAATCAAGATGGGGGCATTTTTAAATATCGCCCTTGCTATGGAGATCCGCTGTCTCTGGCCGCCTGAGAGCCTGAGTCCCTGCTCTCCTATAACCGTATCATAACCTTTTGGAAGCTCCAGAATAAAATCATGGGCAAAGGCTGCCGTTGCGGCATCAATGACATCGGCCTCTGACATCTCTGTATGACCGTATGCTATGTTGTTCCTTACGGTATCGTTAAACAAAACCGTCTCCTGAGTCACGATAGCTACGAGTTTACGAAGCGATTTCAACTTGAGGTCTCTTATATCAAGACCGTCTATTTTTATGCTGCCTCCGGTAACGTCATAAAACCTCGGTATCAGGTTGACAAAAGTGGTCTTACCTGCTCCGCTGCTGCCAACAAGGGCAAGCCTCTCTCCCTTGCTGACAGACAGGTTAAGACTGGATATGACATCCTCGTCGCCATAACTGAATGTTACCTGCTCAAAACTTACAGACTCCTTAACCGTATTGATATCAAGGGCAGATGCCTTCTCTTGAATGTTCGGCTCTATATCCAGCAAGGCAAATATCCTGTCTGCTGCGGAAAGGGCCTCCTGAATTATGTTATTCACGCTACTTAACTTCTTAACCGGCTGATAAAGCATCATGAGCGCCGTCAAAAAAGAGAAAAATTCCCCCGTAGTCATATGTCCGTCTATTACCTTAAAACCGCCATACCATATGATAGCTGCAACACCGACTGCACCCAGAATCTCCATAACCGGCACGGTCGCTGCCCGAATCTTCCTGGTCTTCATAATAAGCCTGAAAATCCTTCGATTCACCTCGACAAAACGGTCCGATTCATACTTCTCCATCCCGAAGGCCTTGACGATCCTTGCTCCGGCAATAGTCTCATGGAGGAAGGAGGTTACATCTCCCATCAGCTCCTGGCTTCTTGTTCCTATCTTGCGCATTTTACGGCCAAACTTTGTAATAGGATATATTGCAGAGGGGTAAATGACGAAGGCTATCAGGGCAAGCTGCCAGTCGCGGTAAAAAACAACCCCTACGAGGGTTAAAAGGGTGAAGGAATCCCTGAGCATGGAACTGAATGCCTCCGCCACCGCCCTGCTTATCATGTTAACGTCATAGGTAACCCTGGACATGAGCGTCCCTGTGGGGTTCCTTGCAAAGAAAGAAAGTGGCTGAATCTGTATATGAGAATAGAGTTCATCTCTTAAATCCCTGACAACACTCTGCCCCACGTAGCCCATGAGGTATGACTGGGCATAATAAAAAACCCCCTTAACCAGGTATATTAAAATCAGGGCAACAGGAATAAGCTTCAACATCTCGGCGTCATGATTTATAAATATTTCATCAAGCACGTCCTTGACTATCATTGCGAGAGAACCTGTCATGAGCCCCACGCCGAACATGCAGGCCATAGATATGGCAAGCCTTTTCCAGTAAGGTCTAAGATATTTTAAAAGTCTTTTATAATTACTCATAACCGTTTATCTTCCTTAAGAAAATAGAATCGCTCAGTATAGGTTGTTAGAGCTGTTTATGTCAAGAAGGGCAAGATAAAAAAGCCCCCTTCCGATTAATCGAAAAGGGCCTTAAATTAAAGGCTCAAAATCTATTATTATGAATGTTTTCTGACAAAACTCTAAATCCCGCTGATTGTCCCGCCATCGCATGAATTCACGGACAGGACATCAGGAGCGGGAAAAGAGAAAGAGACCCTATTTGACAAGCAGATCGCTAACGCTCCTGCTTAATTTTTTTTTGGGCAACCATACAACTACATTCATCCATTTATTGACTTTTTTATATAAATCAGTTATACAAGAACTATGACAAAACAAATTAAACATATTTTAAAAGGTATCGGCAGTGTAATGGATATATCTCCTGATACCGATTACAGCCGCTTTATTCCTAAAGAAAGAGAATGAAAGATACCTGGGTGCGTACTGGCCAGCAAATTAAGCGTGCTATTGATCAATTTGCCGATGAGCAAAACCAAAAATAAGCCCCCTGCCAAAACAAAGGCCAAAAACTCTTCGGTATTCTTGCCTTTGTAACCTGTATTATAGCTCTCGTCCTTGGCTCAGAAAAAACTGCTATCGCACTTGGCGACACTACCATTGTAGGTCTTGTTGCCGTGTTCGTTACTGGTCGTATCAAAAAATCATAATAGTTAACTTCAGCATGCCCAACACTTCAATGCAGCGGACGTGTTAGCACGCCGCTGATTTAGATCATTGGGCTTCTAAATTATGCTTTACAAACTAACTAAAATTCGGATAAAAGACAAAGTAATGCTGTCAGTGTCGTTCCTATTCATATTCCTTGCAGGAGGGTTGCTCTTTCTTGATCCGAAAAACCCGCTAGTGCATATACCAGCCAAACAAGAAGCATCCCTACTGGCAAAAATAATATACGTCCTATTTCTAACATCTCTGGCGACCCGGGATAAATTGGAGGAGGTAAAGCAAGCAGGTGAAGAAGCTTGGGAAGAACTTAAATCCGGGACCGAGGAAGCCTTTGACACAATGAAAAGTGACGTGGAGAAGGCCCTCAT
>JAVVFD010000076.1:0-12403 GCA_032250935.1 bacterium | reverse complement strand
TCTGCCCGTGAAGCCTCATGTCCTGAATCATTGCTTGTTCCGTCGAATTTGTTGGCTTTTCAATTAATTGAAAGATGTATTTAAAGTGGACTGATTATATTAAAGAAAAGTGTATTTCTTTTCCAGCTGAAAAGCAAATTAAATTGGTATACCATTCATGTTATGATAGGTTCTGCTTTTAGCTGCTATGTAAAGTTTTCTTAGTTAGAGAGTCCCGTTATTATTTTTTTCGTATATTTGTTAACAATAAGATGTCTTATTGCTACAGATTACCGCTTAATGGCGTATGTATAAGCTTTCATGCCTTGGCACAAGAATTGTATATAAGTAATGTCAGGAGTTTAATGATGAAAAGCAGATTGCAAGATGATAACGGTTTTACGCTGGTAGAACTTATGATAATAATAGCTATAGTAGGTGTATTGAGTGGCATAGCCGTTATGTCCTCAAGAGATATGTATGCCAGTTACCAATTAAGGGGGGTGGCAAGGCAGATATATTCTGATATGCAGTATGCAAGGCTGCTTGCCATAAAAATGGGGAAAGAGAGCTTGATCGATTTCGGGAAAGATGGGTCAGGTAATGTCTATTACAAACCTAAATGGAAAGCAGACGGGGGTAAGTTAGGAAAACTTGACATGACCATATATCTGACAGGAGAGGGCGCAAGGTATAAGAATTTAAAGGTATGTCACCCGACCAGTCCAGGGACAGCATTTGCTGATGCCGAGTTCAACCCCAACGGAACGGCTACTACTGGCGGCATAAAACTGTCAGTAGGTGAAAGAGTCTACAAGATTTACGTCAGCTCTCCAGGAACAGGTAATGTCAGGATAGTTAATAAGGCAACTCTTGTTGAAGATGGTGATAATGCCAATAAATGCCCATAATTGCAGCTTAATATTCTGGAAAAGCAAGGAACCAGTGATATGAAAAGAGATATGAACAATGAAAAAGGCTTTACCCTGATAGAGGTTATGATTGCCGTCTTTCTTCTTGCCATAGGCATGTTGTCTGCCGCAAGTATGCAGACCACGGCCATATCGGGCAATAAATTTTCAAAAGATATGTCTATTGCCATAGAGCTTGTAGAGGAAATGGTGGACAGAATAAGGGTGAATAGCGGTAACTCGCCTCAGTACTACAATGGTATTGATACAAGCGCAACTTGCAGCGGTGCCGATCCTGTTCTTGGCGACTGTAAGCAATGGCAGATGAGGATGAAGGATGAAAATCTTGGTCTTATGAAAGCTGTAGGAAAAGTCACTGTTAGCCCGGCTAACCCTTGGCCTGATTGGAGTAACGGAGTCCCTATACCCCGTACCGCAACGGTCACGGTCAGAGTTGAGTGGACTTCGGGGGGTGGCAGTTCCTGGATGCGTAAGGCCAGGAGTATTGAAGTTGTAACTATAATAGAGACATGGGTGAGCTGAAAAAATGAAAAAGGGTGTATTGCAGAGCTTATTATATGAAATCAGGCCTTTTCTCTACATAAAGAGAGGACATGGCTTTACCATGATTGAGCTTATTGTTGCCATGGCTGTGGCCTCTGTCGTGGCGATGAGTGGATTCGCCCTTTTCAACCAGAGCAACTGGTCATATCAGGTACAGGAAAATATAGGCGAGGCCCAGCAAAACGCAAGGGTTGCCATGGACAGGATGGTCCGTGACATAAGGATGGCTGGATTCGGATTGCCTGAACCTCCTTATACTGTCTTAGGCTTGAAGTCGCCAATAACTGTATCTGACGCAACCGGGTATAACGGGTCTGACAAGATAACTATACTGGGCATAGGATATGAGGCGGGAGTTTTAAGTACTGCATCTGGTGAAAACGAGAAAGAGGACCCTTATCTGTGTTATTCTCCGACTACATCAGGTGGAGATAAGATTCTTGCGGCGAATAAGGTCTTGTCTAGTCGCAGGTATGTGAGTGTAGACGGGGTCTTTTTCGCCGAATTAGATACAGTAGCATCATCGGATGTATGCGTCGGCGGCGTGCAACTGCCTCTTGGTACGCCAGGCAAGTTAAAGGGGAATTTTGATGCCGGCACGGTCTATGTGATTCAGGCAGTTGAGTATTCTATAGCTACAGACCTCAAGGGTTGTTCGGCAGCCAGTCCATGTCTTGTTAGCAAGGATTCCACCGGGCTGAGAGGGTCAGGTAACCAGCTTCTGGCGGAGAATATTGAAGATATTCAGTTCGCCTACGGCCTTGATGCCACCGGCGATGGAGTGCTTGATTATACGACTTACACGACGGCAAGTTTTGTTGATTCGACACTCAAAGAGAGTCAAATACGGGCAGTGAGGTTGTCAGTTTCCGCAAGGACGAGAAAGAAAGATTCGAAAAAGCATACATTTAAACGGCCTGCAATAGAGAATCATCCTGAAAGTGGCGAAGATAATTACAGGCGAAGAATTCTTACCAGGATAGTAAAGGTTAGGAACTAGCCATGAGAAAAGAGATATTGATTATAAAAAACTACCTGCCAGGTCTCTTAAGATGCGTGGCAAGGCATCGCAGGAATGGAGATAACTTATGAAAACCTTGAAAAACGAAGACGGAATGATACTTCTTACGGTGCTCATGTTGATGTTTATCGCTACCCTGCTTGGAGTGATTTCTATCAATAGCTCAACCATAGAAGTTCAGATATCGGGCAATGAAAAACGGGTTTCCACCGTCTTTGCCGCAGCAGAGGCGGGCATAGACTTTGCCATACCTATTATCGAGCAGTCGCTTATAGCTGGAACGCTCTACCCTTCATCTTTTACGGTCAAAGATAAGAAGGGGACTTATCGGCCGGTACATATGGACACGGAAAATTCCCAACTCTACAAGGAGATTGCCGACCCCGCTTCGGCCAATGATCCGGATACTACTGACAGCGCCGTTCCGGACCTGTTAATACCCGATATAGGCAGCGGCGTTGAAGTATCTATAGACATTGACCGCCTTTACTCAGAGGTTATAGCAGGTGGCGCCCTTGAGTTTGCCATGGGATACGAAGGTGTGGGCGCAGGTGCGGCAGGTGGTGGCGTGGCCGTATATTACCATATAACCAGCGCCGGAAAGATATAGAGGTATAATCATGGAAACCAGAGAAAAAGAGAGAGGTGATATTATGAAAGGGATAAAGAAGCTTTTAAACAGGAAAATCATGGCGATGACCTTTTTTTCACTTTCGCTGCTTCCGCTTAATGCCGACGCTGTTACCATAGCCGACTATACCGCTTTTCCTCCCTTCCTGCCGAGGATCGTTTCTCCAAACATCATGTTCCTGCTCGACTATTCCGCCAGCATGGTAAAGCCTGCCTACGGTTCTTGCAGTAGCTATCTAATTGGCATAAGCGACTGTCGCTATACCCATAGCAACTTGTACTACGATTACGACCCGTCGAATAACTATTACGGCTATTTTAACGAGGTTAATAAATATTCTCTCGATTCGGGCGGGAAGTTTTTCGAGATAGATGACGCTTCCGGTGACTGGGACGGGAGCTTTCTCAACTGGCTGACTATGGACCAGTACGACATCCTTAAAAAGGTCGTTGCTGGTGGGAACATCAGTCCGGCGCCGGAGGCGGCCAACCCGTCCAATATGAAACTGACCTCCAATCTGCCTACATCAGTTGATGGCAATGGCCTCCTGTTCAGAAAGGTCATGGATATAGACAGCGCTTGGGATATTTCAAGGTGCAACGGCAAGATCCCCGCCCAGTTCTGCACCACCTGGCCCGCCATAAACTACAGCTGGATAATCACCCCCGCAGGGGCAACGACCATATTCGATGGCACGGGAGGGAATGTAGACGACGCCATATATACGCATGACCTACCCTTCTTCTTTACCTACTACGGATGGACCAGATCTCCGTCTTCGGGGCAAAAGCTCTATATAAGCACGAACGGCATGCTCACCTTCGATGTCATGGTTACCGACCCCGAGATCATCTATGAAAATGATATGGAGGGTGGAACCGGCGGATGGACTGCCGACGGCCTGTGGCATTTGGTCGACCCTGCCGATGATTGCGCCAATGACAAGCCGGACGGTCCGACAACAAGCTGGTACTACGGTAAAAACATGCTCGATCCCAACGTCTGGCCGGCGATCAAGGCATGGAAATGTTCTTTTAATAACTACAGTGCAATCTACCATGCAGACCCCATCGTAAACACGAGGTTCGCCTCTGTCAGCACCGTCTTTAGCGGCTGGTCGACCTTTCTCGAAAACTATACCTCAGGTTTCAATGTCTATTCCACCCATGATCCGATAAAAAATTCAGGTTCCCTGACCAGTGGCAGCATAGATCTGCCTGGAGAATACAAGGCCTTTCTCAGGTTCAAGCACTTCTACGAGACGGAAGGCGGTACCTACTACGACAAGAGACTCCTTCAGGTGTCAGATGATGACGGCGCGACCTGGGTACAGCTGAAACAGTTTTCGGAAGAGCCGATGAATACCTGGAACGGGGATCTGATTGATCTCTCCGCCTATGCGGGGAAGAGTGTCATGCTAAGGTTCCATTTCGACAGTGTAGATTCCGTGATGAATAATTACGTTGGGTGGTACATAGACGACCTCATCATCTATGCGGCCGCTCAGGATCCCTATACCTACATTCCTGTAAAGTATGACACCGCAGATATGCCGGATGTAGCTGGCCCCAATGGCATAATAGCGCCCTATTGGGACGACCTGATAATCGATGGCTCCATAGGTAGCACCATCAAGACCTTCGTTACCGGCACGGCTCCCGATAGGAAGTTTGTCGTCACCTACGAGAATGTAAGACACTACAAGTCGCTCGACCCGGCAAATGAGACCCTTACATTCCAGGTGATACTCTATGAAGGATCGAACCATATAGTCTTCCAGTATAAGGACGTAAAGCCGGCCACCATCTATGGGGCTGGAAAGACCGCCACAGTCGGCCTTGAACGTGATTGGGGATGGGAGGCGAAGAAATATTCCTATATGGGCAGCAGCCTCCTCAGCAACAGCCAGGCCATATTTGCAACACCTCATATATCCTGGAAAATTCATCCGGGGGGCAAGTCCGGCGTTTCAGGGACTACCCTCTTTAATCCCTCAGAGCCTTTTGACGAGAGTGTTGACTGGCCCGTCTCAATAGAGCTAAAGGAGAAGACCTGCGGAACGCCCGGCGCCTATCTCAACACGGGCAACTCACAGGGGAAGTGCTATGACCATGATCCGCAAGGCCTGATGCAGGATTTCCGCGACGGTGAGATCGGCGGGCAGCTGGGCTTCAGGCTCGGCATCATGATGATGAAAGCAAACGGAGACGGTGCAAAGGTCCTCAAACACTTCAACCAGGGAGGTACTAATACCTGGTCGAACATAATGAACGCTATCAGGGGTAATAACAACCTTGTCGATGACGCCCCCCTTGCCGAGTCTCTTTACGAGGCGGTGGGCTATTTCAAGGGGGATGCCGGCTTCATGATGAACAACGGAGACTGGGATAACTCCTCTGCCGGGACCTGCCCAACAACGGGTAAGGCTTATGACCCCTATTGTTTCCAGAGTGCGGGAGAGCTGGTCGACTGCTGCAAGAGCTTCGTTCTCCTTGTAAGCACCGGCAGATACAGCCACGACAAAGGAACGAACAACTTTTTTGACCCTGTCAATACGGAGTCATATGGCAATGCCATTGCCTGGTCTGACGGTGTCAAGACGACCCCCCTCGAAACAGCTGGTCAGGAAAGTTATTACTGGAATGGGGGCTGGCTGGATAACGTTGCATACAAGGCGCATACAGACGACCTGAGAGATGACCTTGGATCCGATCAAACTTTGAACATATATGCGGTCAACACCTTTGGTAACGGCGCCGACTGGTATGGACGAGACGTTCTGCAAAAGGCGGCAAGATTCGGAGGCTTTGAGGACAAAAACGGCAACGGTGTTTATGACACTGGAGAGGATGATATTCAACCCCAGGACGGGATGCCGGACACATATTTTGAGGCATCCGGAGGTTCCAGCCTGAAGGACAAGATCGTCGAGGCCGTTATGAAGATATTAAAGAGTTCGGCCTCTGGAACATCCGTTTCGGTCCTTTCAACATCTGCAGGCGGGCAGGGAGCGATCTATCAGGCCTATTTTTATCCTGCAAAGATTGAAGGGGGCGCGGGAGAGGTGGTCTGGCCTGGTTATCTGAGGTCATTCTTCATAGATGGCTTGCAGAACCTGAGAGATGATTCAAGCGGCGGCGACTATGTGCCGGTAACGATAGACGGTGTGGCTCGTCATAACTTTAGCGGGTCGCAAAATTTCAAACTAGATATGGACACCCATGCCGGTGGCGGCGACTACGTAGCAACGATGCATCTCGACAGTAATTATGAGGTGAGGGTAGGGCTTCAGGAAGATCATGACGGCAAGGATGTTCCTGTAGTAATACCACCCTATGTCTACGATCCAGACCCGCTTATAGATGATGTGGTTTCAATCTGGGAGGCTGGGGAGAAGCTGGCCCTCATGGATAAGGACGCCAGGAGTATTTATACCTGGGTCGACCTTGATCATGACGGTGTTGTTGATAATGGCGATTTTAATAATCCTGCTGGTGAACTGATGCTATTTAATGACAGCAACAAGACGACGCTGCTCCCATATTTGAGGGCCAATGATCCTGACTCACCTGCCTTTTCTTCCTATACCACTGATGGTCCACTTACGGCCGAAGATGAGGCCGAGGATATCATTGATTATATAAGGGGAGAGAATGTTGAGGGATACAGAGACCGCTGTATTACTGTAAAGGGCGCTTCTAAAGAACTTAATAACAGGCCCAGGCGTAAGGATTGTGACAGTTCAAACCAGCGTGTCTGGGCGCTTGGAGACATTATCTATTCAACTCCTACCCTTGTCACTAAGCCCTCGGAACGATATGATCAGATCTACGGAGATGTGACCTACAGGAGCTTCTATGACAAGTATAAGGACAGGCGTAGCGTGATCTACGTCGGGGCCAACGACGGGATGCTCCATGCCTTTAATGCCGGCTACTTTGTTGATAAAGAGCTGAAATTCTGCAGGGGGCTTGATACAACTGGCGACGGCATTGTCACTGGTTACGCAAACAACGTGGCGAGCGAGTGCGGAACCGGCCTCTATGATTTCGGAGAGGAGATGTGGGGTTTTGTTCCACATGACAATCTCCCCCATCTCGCCTGGCTTGGATGTAACGGAACGACTAACGATCCGACTGCCTGCAACGACTCGCAATATACCCATGTTTATTTCATGGACCACAGGCCGAAGGTCGCCGATGTAAGGATCTTTGCTGATGATGCTGTTCACCCCGAGGGATGGGGAACCATTATGATTGTGGGAATGAGGTTTGGCGGAGGAGCAATGGACGTTGATATCAATAATGACGAAACTCTTGACCCAGGTGAGAAATTCAGGTCATCTTATTATTTTTTTGATATTACCGACCCTGAGCAGAAACCGACACTGCTTGGCAAATTCACGCACCCTGAACTTGGTTTCACTACAAGTTATCCTGCAATTAACAGGGTCATTGAAGGCGGGTCCGAGGCGTGGTATGCTGTATTCGGCTCCGGTCCGGCGAACACATCGGCAACTAGAGATTATGTGGGGAGCAATACGACCCAGAATGGCCAAATATTTGTTGTCGGCCTGAGCAGTGGAGGCAAGGTTACAAAATTTGATACAGGTTTGTCGAAAGCCTTTATGGGAGACCCTGCTGTTGTTGATGTTGATCTTGATTTTTCTACTGACGTGACCTATTTTGGCGCTTCCGTTCATGTGTCTGATACTTCGACAAAAGGGCATGTTTTCAGGCTTAATACGCTCGGGAAGATTGATTCTGACGCCTGGGAGTTATCGTCACTCTTTGAAGATAGTAATATGGGACCACTTCTTGTTCCTCCCTCTGCATCGATGGATTCACAGGGAAATTTCTGGGTGTATTTCGGGACAGGAAGGTTTAATAACAAAAACGATATGGTGAACAGGGAGCAGCAGCGTTTTTATGCAATCAAGGATGACTGCTGGAGAGATACGACTGCAGCAAACGGCTGCTCGGCTACGGGGGGTGATAGCAACTTTGTATTGACAGACCTTTTTGATTCCGGCGGTGTAATTATCAAACCTACGACCGGCGATGTGAACCAGGTAGACCAGGGCACTACAAATGCTTGCGGTGGCGGGACCTGTTCTTATAATGATTTGATTACCCATGTGAGGACTAAAAAAGGGTGGTATATTGACCTGACTGCCGATGGGGCAAAGCCCAGTGAAAGGGTTTTGGCAAGGAGTGCTATTCTCGGCGGGTTACTACTTTTTACCACTTACTCGCCGAAGAATGATATCTGTTCCATTTTCGGAAATTCATATCTCTATGCACTCTATTTTGAGACAGGAACTGCATATGATAAACCGATATTCGAAGGGACGGATGCGGGCGGTAATGACATTAACAAGGATGAGATACAAAAGAAGCTTGATCTGGGACAAGGGATGCCGACGGCCGTTGGTATCGCCGTTGGAGAGACAGTAACCGGTTTTGTCCAGAAATCGACGGGTGAGATAGTCAGGATAAAGGCCGCGCCTGGACTCGGTGTAAAGAGCGGCGTGAGCAGTTGGAGAGAGAGGACCGGGAGCGGCGGCACCGTTGAGATTGTAGAAACATACAAGCATATAGTGAAATAATATGTGTAATCGTGACAAGGCAAATAGTCTGTCTGCAGGGAAAAGGATGAAAAGTTCTCTCATGCTTTTTATTCTTTTCTTTATAATCCTTAGCGGATGCAAAGACGAAACGAAACCTCCTTCTTCCGAGCCTCAGCCCCTTGTTCAGACCGCCCCTGCAGATGATGAAAAGGCGGTTAATGTTGAAAGTGGCGCATATGTAACTGCGCCTGATGAGGCTGGAGGAGTTGAAAGTGAGGCCTATGACGATAATAAAGAGAATAGTCTGCCGGAGATTGTATCTCTTAAGTTGATCCCCCAAGTTATATATCCGGGTACAACGGTAATAGCCAAGGCCGAAGGCAGAGACAACGAGGAGGAAGATGTCACATTTTATTACCGTTGGCAAAAGAATGAAGAGTTTTTGCCCGGTGAGGAAGATGAAGAACTGGATACTACCGGTTTTAGCAAAGGCGATCTTATAACTGCCTTTGTGACTCCTTTTGATGGAGAAAATGAGGGGAAGCAGGTTATGTCTCCTTCTCTCCTCGTGTCCAATAGGCCCCCTGACATAACTTCAGCGCCCGTCGGTAACATAGTGGATGGAATGTTTATATACAAAGTGGAAGCAAGCGACCCCGACGGCGATGAACTGAAGTTTTCCCTTGAAGGCTCTCCGGCAGCTATGACAATTGATGCTGGCGGAAGAGTTGAGTGGAAGGTTCCCATTGATGCGAAAGGGCCCTTCTCTGTAAAGGTAGTTGTCAGTGATGGCGATGCGACTACCTTTCAGGGTTTTAATATAGGCGGAATTGAAGTAGAACGTCGTTAAACTTTGCTGTGTCCTGAAATATAGTTCTTCCTTCTTTACCGGATATTGCCGACTATGATCAGATAGGGCTCATTATCTATAGCTTTTCTTTACATAGCTGTTTTTTATATCTTGAAGACCGGAACCGGGGAGAGGTTAGGCTTGATAATCCAAGATTTTTTATCTTATTGCGCTTCCCCTCCCCTTATCTGAATCGAATATCTGGATGCCAGATCGGCTTCGGTATGACTGGGTATAATCTCTCCTCCTTTTTTATTCCAATATGAAAATCCTGGTTCCTGTTAGGCTATAAATATACTTAATTGTATGTTGGTTATAGTAAAATGCATGTATTTGTTTGTAGGTTATATGTAATTGTTTATAAATTATATGTAATTAATGATAAATTATAGGTAATTAATGGTAAGTTATGGGTAATTAATGGTAAGTTATTGGTAATCAATAGTAAGTTATTGGTAATTTTATTTAATTTATTATAAATTAAATAAAAAGCTTGACATTATATCTAGATGTGTTTTAATTGTATGGATCTTCCATAAATCTAGATATGTTTTTGGTGTTCATTTGAAGAAAAATAAGCTAAAGCAAGTCAGGGAAAGCCTAATGATTAGCAAGTCTGAACTGGCCAGAGATGCGGGTTTGTCACCTATTACCGTTGATAGGGTTGAGAAGGGGATGGAGTGCAGGATGGATACGAAGAGAAAGATCATTAAGGCTCTCGGTCTGAAATTATCCGAAGCATCCTCCGTTTTTTGTGACGAATAATAATTTAAAAATTAACATAAAGACAGTCTGCGATCTATGATTCAACTTAGGAAAAAAAATCTCTTTGGTCTTGATGTTGGCTCCTATGCCATAAAGATGGTTGAGCTGAAAGAAGGGAAAAAGGGCTACCAGCTCATAAATATTGGTTTGGCCCCTATTCCTCCGGATGCTATTGTTGATGGCGCATTGATGGATCCCGGTGCTATAGCCGAGGCAATTACCGCTCTTCTCGCAAAAACAAAGGTTAAGTTGAAGGATGTTGCCACATCTATAGCGGGCCATTCTGTGATAATAAAGAAGATAACCTTGGCCTCTATGAGCGACGAGGAGTTGGCCGATTCTATACAGTGGGAAGCCGAGCAGTATGTTCCTTTTGATATAGCCGATGTGAATCTCGATTTTGAAATTTTAGGGCCTGATCCGGTCGATGAAAGCCAGATGGAGGTTCTTCTTGTAGCGGCTAAAAAAGAGACCATTGATGACTACACTGCGGTCTTTGCAGAGGCGGGATTAAATCCAGTTGTTATGGATATTGATGCCTTTGCGTGTCAGAATATGCTTGAGTTGAATTACCCTCCTGATGATGGAGTGGTCACAGCAATTGTGAATATAGGGGCCGGACTTACTAATGTTAATATCCTTAAGGATGGAGCTTCTCTGTTTGTAAGAGATGTTGCAAGCGGCGGCAACCATTTTACAGAAGCGATACAAAAAAGATTTGGAGTTGGGCAAGAGCTTGCTGATTCCGCCAAGCTTGGAGCCAGTGTTGAGGGGGTAGACTCTTCTGGGCTTAAAGAGGTAATAAGGGAATCAATGGATGGCATCGCTTCAGAGGTAGCTAGAACTTTGGATTTTTTCTTGGCAACAAATCCAGATAATAATGTAGATAAGGTTTTTATTAGCGGTGGCGGAGCCAGGGTTAAGGGTCTTGGGGCGCTTATGTCTGATAAGCTGGGCGTGCCAGTTGAGATTGTTGATCCTTTTCAAATGATAAATTTCAATAAGAAGTATGCCGAAATGATTGCAGCAGAGGGGCCTTCTTTCGGGGTTGCCGTTGGCTTAGCCATAAGGAAGGCAGGGGACTGATATGGTAAAAATCAACCTTCTTCCCGTCAGGGCTACAGCAAAAAAAGAAATTTTGATGGTTCAACTGACCATTGCTGCTTTAATGCTCTTGGTTACGCTGGCCGTTCTTGGTTTTTTACATTTTTCTCTATCTGGCAAAATAAATGCAGCAAATTTATCCATTACTAAGGCGCAACAAGAATTGACTAGACTGAATAAAGTTAAGGCGAAGGTCGATGAATTTAAAAAAAATTCAAAAGCGCTTGAAAAAAAGCTGGATGTTATTAAGGTTCTTAGTCTGGAAAGGACAGGTGCTGTTTACTTGATGGAAGCACTTGTAGATGCGACCCCTGAGAATCTTTGGATTGAAAATTTAAAGGAAGTAAAGTCAATCTACACAATGACGGGTATTTCGCTAGATTATGATACTATTGCTCGTTTTATGATTAATATGGAATTATCTCCTTTTTTTGATCAAGTAAAGATAAAGTCCAGTACTCAGAAGAAGATTGGGAGTCAAAATGTGCATAGTTTTACTGTCCAAGCTGTATTTAAGATCCCTGTGGCTGAAGGAAGATAAATGGACGTAAATGTTGAAAGTATAAAAGCTGGATATTTTAAGCTGCCTGAATATCAGAAGATTCTGGTGTCATTATCTGTTGTACTGGTTGTTGCAGGTTTATATGTCTATTTAATATATATGCCGATGCTTGAAAGTATGGGAGTATTGGAAAGGAAGCTTTCTGATCTGCAGACAAAGGTTAGTCAAGTTCGGGCTGTAGCTGATGAGCTACCTAAGTTTGAAGAAGAGCATAATAAGGTTAAGGAACGACTTGCAAAAGCTTTGACTCAGCTCCCCGGGAGTGATGAAATCCCCAAGCTGTTAAAAGATATGGAGACGCTAGGTAATGCTGCCGGAGTTGAGCAATGATGACGTGCCGACAATTTCCTGGCCCTGAATACCGTAAAAAGATGCCGAGTCCTGCGAAGAAGAGACTTCACCGACAATAGTGCCCGAGTTGGTGACCGTAGTCGCTCCTATCAATTC
>JAVVFD010000075.1:0-12499 GCA_032250935.1 bacterium | reverse complement strand
TCTGTAATTATTTTCAATTATTGACACATCTCAAAATAGCTGTTAAATTCTACTCTTACAAAATTTTAAGATAAATTTTGTACTGTTTTTATCGGCAGGTTTCAGCTTGAACATTAGCAGCTGAAGCAAATTATTTCAATCAGGTAAGGTCGGGAGGTATTGTGAAAAAAACAGGAGCCCAGATATTGCTCGAGTCACTAAGGCTTGAGGGCGTGGATACCATTTTCGGATATCCGGGGGGGGCCGTGCTGGACATATATAATGAACTCTTTAATTTCCCCATAAAGCATATACTGGCAAGGCATGAGCAGGCCGCTGTCCATGCCGCCGACGGTTATGCAAGGGCAACGGGCCGGGCCGGGGTATCTCTGGTTACATCCGGTCCGGGCGCTACTAATGCCGTAACAGGTATAGCAACGGCATATATGGACTCAATACCTGTTGTCGTCTTCTCGGGGCAGGTGCCTTCCGCGCTGATCGGCAATGACGCCTTTCAGGAAGCCGATATTGTCGGCATTACAAGGCCCTGCACAAAGCATAACTATCTCGTAAAGGATGTTGCAGACCTGCCAAGGATAATCAAAGAGGCCTTTTACATTGCCACTAGCGGCAGACCGGGGCCTGTGCTTGTAGACATACCCAAGGATGTCCTGCAGGCCAAGACAGTCTTTCATTACCCTGAAAAGGTATCTATCAGGAGTTATAAGCCAAACTATGAAGGGCATCCCGGTCAGATATTAAAGGCGCTTAAACTTATAATGAACGCCAAAAAACCTGTCGTCTATGCCGGCGGAGGCGTGGTCCTGTCAGAGGCTGCCTCCGAGATGACGGAGCTTTCAAGATTGCTTGACCTTCCCACTACAACGACCCTTATGGGGCTTGGAGGTTTTCCTGAGGATGATTCTTTGTCCCTGGGGATGCTTGGAATGCACGGGACATACAGGGCCAATATGGCGGTCACACACTGTGACCTACTCATTGCCGTAGGGTCAAGATTCGATGACAGGGTGACGGGAAAACTCGATAGCTTTGCCGCAGGCGCCAAAATTATTCATATCGACATTGATCCTACATCAATAAGCAAGAATATTAAGGTTGATGTTCCTATTGTTGGCGATGTAAAGGATGTCCTTCAAAAGATGATCAATCATGCACGGGAAGAGGATGTTGATGCATTTAAGGACAGGATAAAGCCCTGGAATAAAGAGATCCTCGCCTGGAAGCAGACCTATCCTCTTGCATATAAGCAGAGCAAGGGCGTTATTAAACCTCAATATGTAATAGAAAAGATATCGGAACTTGCCGGAGAGGATGCCATCATAACGACAGAGGTGGGTCAAAACCAGATGTGGACGGCTCAGCATTATAAGTTTTTAAAGCCGAGAACCTTTCTGACATCGGGTGGTCTCGGAACCATGGGTTATGGTTTTCCTGCGGCTATCGGCGCCCAGGCGGCCTTTCCCGACAGGCATGTAATTGATATTGCAGGCGATGGCAGTATCCAGATGAATATTCAAGAGCTTGCGACAGTGGTTCAATATCGCCTTCCTGTTAAGATAGCCATATTAAACAATAATTTTCTGGGTATGGTCAGGCAGTGGCAGGAACTGTTCTATGATAAGAGATATTCCAGTACATGCATGCAGGTTCAGCCAGATTTCGTAAAGCTTGCTGAGGCCTATGGAGCCAAAGGGCTAAGGGCGAAGAAGCCTGAGGATGTGGAAAAGGTTATTGCTGAGGCCCTGGCTTATGATGGTCCCGTTATTATGGAGTTTATGATAGCTCCTGATGAGGGAGTTTACCCTATGGTCCCGGCAGGCAAGTCAATTAGTGAAATGCTTTTAGTCTGAGGAGTTTTTATGCGTCATACAATATCTGTACTTGTTGAAAACGAGTTCGGAGTTTTAAGCCGGGTGGCCGGTCTTTTCAGCGGCAGAGGTTTTAATATCGAGAGCCTTTGCGTTGCAGAGACGACAGATCCCACTACATCCAGGATGACAATCGTTACAAGGGGTAATGAACAGATCATTGAGCAGATAGAAAAACAGCTAAATAAGCTGATAAATGTAATTAAGGTCGTCGATAATAAGGCAGATGAGTCCGTTGAAAGAGAGCTCGTTCTTATAAAGGTTTCTGCCGAGGACAATACCAGGTCCGACGTCCTTAGAGTGGCCGATATATTCAAGGGGAAGATTGTCGATGTTTCTCCTGCTACATACACAATAGAGGCTACGGGCAATCAAAGAAAGATAGAGGCGTTGATAGAGTTGTTAAGGCCGCTTGGTTTAAAAGAGATAGTCAGAACCGGAAAAGTTGCAATCGGCAGAGGCGCCAGGATACTCAAGTAGGCGGTAATTTATATAATGTCTCAAGGCAAAATTCTAGTAGTTGATGATGATCATTTTTTCCGCCAGCTTTATTCGGAAATTCTGATATCGGAAGGTTATGAAGTGGAGCCAGCCACATCAGGCGCTGAGGCTGTTGAATATGTTAAGTTAAATGCCGTGGACCTGGTCATTACAGACCTCATGATGCCCGATATGAACGGGCAGGAGGTTCTTGAAAGGACAAAACAGTATAACGCCTTGACCGATGTAATATTGATTACAGGCCATGGCACTATAGAGTCGGCAATTGCCGCCCTTAAAAGCGGCGCCTTTGATTACTTGAGAAAGCCAGTTAATAAGGATGAACTTCTCCTCTCTGTCGGACGTTGTCTTGAACAGAAAAGGATGCTGGAAGAAAATCAGGGTCTCAAGAGGTCTCTTAAACTTCTGGAAGTAAGCAGAACCATAAGTTCCTGCCTTGATAGAGAAAAACTCTATGAGCACTCTCTTGACGCCCTTTTGCAGGAAATCGCCACCGAGGCGGGCATCTTGCTTTTTCGTGAAAAAACAAGGTCCGATGAATCCTTCTATGTCAAGGCGGCGCGTCAAACACCCCCGGATATTGCCGCGAAAATCGCCTCTCTTTTTAATATATGGGTTTCCGATAGAGGGGACATAAAGGAAAATGTAGCTCTTTATGGAATAGATGATTTTATCTCCGGTGAAGGTAAATTCATTGAGGGGGTAAAATCTGTTCTGCTTGTTCCGGTAAAAGTGAAAGGCGATGTAGATGGATTTGTACTGACCTTTAATCGCTTGCCTGTAGACTCCTACAGTAGTCTGGATATTGAAAATTCAAAATTTATTGCCGAGCAGACCACACTTGCTTTTGAAAATGTGGAGAAATATTTAAATGCCCAGGAAATGGCTTATGTCGATTCACTGACCGATCTTTATAATACAAGATATCTTGATATAGCCCTTGGAAACGAGATTAACAGATCCATGAGATCAAGAGAGCCTTTTACGGTGCTTTTTATGGACCTTGATCACTTCAAAGATATTAACGATGTTCATGGACATCTTGTGGGAAGCAAGCTGCTTATAGAAGTGGGTGCAATCCTCCTTGAGTGTGTCAGGGATATTGATACGGTAGTTCGTTATGGCGGAGATGAATATACCATCATACTTGTGGGTACAGGCCATGACACCGCTTATAAAGTGGCAGAGAGGATAAGGGCCACTATTGAAGGTAATGCCTTCTTGTCAAATGAAGGTCTTAAGCTGAATCTAACGGCATCTATCGGCCTTGCCACCTATCCGTCACATGCAAAAGACAAAAAAGGACTCCTTGATATGGCAGATAGAGCGATGTATTACGGCAAGAACAGATCGAGGAATACCGTTTATATAGCCTCTCTTTCCCCTGCTTCTGATGATGAGGCATAGCTCTTCTCTAATGACTTGTCGAAGATTTTTTTTAGTTCTCTTTTTAACTCTTTCCCTCTTTTCTGATTCTCCCGATATTGCTGTCGCGGCATCTTCCAGAGTTATAGAACAATACAGAAATGCCCTTAAGCTTGCGCCGGATGATATAAATGTCAGATACCTGCTCGGCCGTTCTCTCATTCAGCATGGCGATTATGCCGGAGGAATTGAAGAGTTTCTAAGGGTCTACCCTGAAAAGAAACTGGAGCCGGAGATTAACTACAACCTGGGCTATGCCTACCTGCAGAGGGCAGATTATGACAATGCTGAGAAGTATTTTAATAAGGTCTTGGATATTGATGAAGGCGCGGCAAAAGCTTACCGACTGGATAAGGCTTTCCTGACAGTTGGGACCTATTATCAGCAGGCGGGACAAATTGAAAAAGCGATAAAAAACTTTTCTCTTTCACTTCGTTTAAATGAGAAAAACATCAAGGTATACCTCATGCTGGCGCTTCTGCACTCAAACCGGGGTGATAATGGCCTGGCCCTTGAATATCTTGAAAAAGCGAGAGAGATAGATGGTCAGGATGAGGAGCTGATAAGGTTTTTAACGGGCATTCATAATCGGATCGGCAATGATTATCTTGCCAAAAATATGAATGCTGAGGCGAGGGCGGAGTTTGAAAAAGTGCTTGCAATAGATTCATCAGACCTGTACGCAATTTATTATCTTGGTTATCTGGACTACCTTCAAAAAGATATGGAAGGCGCCGCACTCAGACTTGGCAAACTGACGGCGCTTAAGATTGATGATGAAAACCTCAAACAGGGCATAAAGCCCCTTCTTTTTAATATAGGCGCTTATTATCTTCAGAATGAAAAATATGAAAAGGCCCGTCTTGCCATGGAGAAGGTATTGATGCTTTTCCCTGATTATTCAAAAGCGTACTACTACCTTGGACTTGCCGCTTTTAATATGGCAGATTATGACAGAGCCATTGATGTATTTGAAAAAACTCTGGCGCTGGAACCCTCCAATTCCGGGGCGGTAAAACAGCTGGGGAAGGCCTATGATGAGGCCAGGAAACTGCATTTCGAAAAAGGGAAAGAGCTTTATCAAGCAAAAAAATACAGGGAAGCTCTTGCCGAGCTGGACAGGACGATTCAGATCTCCCCCGACTTTGCACCTGCCCAAAAATACAGGGATGCAGTGCTTGCAGCCTTTGAAGTGTATAGGAAAGAGGAAGAAGCAAGACTTGGGGCAACAACCTCTGTTCTTATAAAAGAGGCCAGGTCGCTTCTTGATGAGGGGGAACTGCTTTCTGCAAAGGGGAAGCTTCTCAAGCTTAAAGAGATTGATCCTTTAAACGGAGAAGTGGATCTATTACTTAAGGCATCCGGTGAAAAGATAAGTGCCAGGATTGAGGCGAACCTTATTTATGCAAGAGCTCAAGTGGGGGCGGAAGAATATTATAAGGCTATTGTGGCATATAAAGAGGTTGTTTTCTTTGAGCCTGAAAATAGCGAGGCATTGGCGGGTATCAGTTTGGCTGCAAAAAAGCTGACATCTCAGGTTGATGCAATTAAAAAAGCTGCCGAAGCATTTATGTCAAAAGAGTCTTTCAGGGAGGCCCTTGACAGCTATTCAAAGGTTCTTAAGCTGAATCCTGAGGAAAAGTCTGCACTTGCAGGGCGGCAATTGGCTCTTTCCAGGCTGGATCTGTTTTACGATGAGTACCTGGGGATGGGCAGGGACTATGAAAAACTTGAACAGTTTTCTGAGGCGCTGTCTTATTTCAATAAGGCCCTTAATTTAAAGCCGGGTGACAGTGTCGCATTATCAAGTATCGGCAATGTGCGGCAGAAAATGGGGAGTTTGAAAGGTATTGAAGAGATGCTTAAGGCCGCCCGAAAGGCCTTTTCAGCAGGAAGGCTGAATGAAGCCATATCGGGCTTTATGAATGTGCTGAAGCTCGATGCCGACAATAAATATGCTAAAAAAGGGCTGAAAGAGGCCAGAAGCAGTCGGAGGGGGAAGGTGGATTCATTGCTTTCCAGGGCTTCTTCTCTTTACGAAGGCGGGAGATATAAAGAAACTGTTGACCTTTGCCGCGAAATCCTTACCCTTGATGCTGAAGAGAAGGAGGCCGCCATGCTCCTGTCTAAGGCAAGAAATGCCATTAATAGTAGGGCAAATCCACTTATTGCTAAAGGGAAAAAATTATTTGATGAGGGCTCTCTTGACGAAGCAGTGATTGTTTTTACCAGGGCCATGAGATCTGATCCGGGAAACATGGTTGCACAGAGATACCTCTCGAAGGTGGAGCCTCAGCATCTGTTTAAAGTTATTGCTGCTGAGATTAACAGGGCCTATCTCAACGGCATTGACAGATATACAAGCGGGAAATATGAGGATGCTTTGCAGTTCTGGAATGATGTTCTTGACCTTGATCCATCACATGAAAAGGCGCTTTTAAATATAGGCAAGGCAAGGAAGAAGCTTGCCGCCATAAAGGGGGAGTAACATGAGCCGTGAAATGAGGATTTTTACCAGCTTAAGGTTCAAGATGATGCTCGGCATCTCCATATTGATTGTTTTGATTATGGTTGGAGTGACGGGGGTTATTTCCGATAAGGCAAGAGAAACTGTTATGGCCGAGAGTCTCGATAAGGGCAGGGCCATTGCACAGAACCTGTCAATGATTGCGGAAGAGGCTATACTTACGAGTGATGATATTTCGCTTTTTTTGCCTTTCAAGAAAAGTGTAAAAGAGAGCAGGGGGATAATTTATGCCTTTGTTAGTGATAATAATGGCAGAATAATAGCCCATAATGATGTAACCATGGTAGATTCCACTTATTCCGCCCCTTCTGAATTCGAGGAGATATCTTCTGATAAGGAAAAGCGTATTATTTCCTACAGGGGTGGGAAAAAACTTACTTATGATATTTCCACTCCCGTTGGAGATGTAGAGAAGCTAGGCTATGTCCATATAGGTGTTGACGGTTCCATAATAGAAGATGTTGTAAGGTCTATGAGGAAAAGCATTCAGATGATTATGCTTGCCGGACTGATGCTGGGCGCCGTCGGAGCCTTTATTGTCGCATCCATGCAGGTAAGGCCCATTCTCATGCTCGTAGCTGCCGTAAGGGGAATAGGTGAGGGGAAGCTTGATCAGAAGATAGAAATTAAAAGAAAAGACGAGATCGGTGATCTGACGGATGCCTTTAACGATATGGCCAAAGGTCTTCAGGAAAGGGAGTTTATCCGGCAGACCTTTCAGAAATTTGTCCACAAAGACGTAGTCAATGAACTGCTAAGCAAACCCGATATGGTAAAGGTGGGCGGCGAGAGGAAGAAGGCAACCATAATATTTACGGATATAAGGGGCTTTACCCCCTTGTCTGAAAGTATGAGACCTGAAGAACTTATCGGACTCCTTAACAGTTATTTCGGCCAGTTGCTGCCCATAATAGACAGGAATGGCGGGATTCTTGATAAATTTATAGGCGATGCCATGATGATTGTCTTCGGGACGCCTCTTGAAAAAGATGATGATTCGCTAAGGGCTGTCAGGACGGGGCTTGAAATCCAGGAGAAACTTAAAGAGCTGAACTCTGAGAGAGAAAGAGATGGATTGTCTCCTGTGATTATGGGTATAGGCATTAACACAGGTTATGTTGTAGCAGGTAATGTCGGTTCTGAAGACAGGATGGAATATACAGTTCTTGGAGATGCCGTTAATATAGCTGCAAGAATTGAAGGCCATTCCAGAACCGGTGAGGTCATGATCAGTGAAGAAACATACCGGGAGACAAAGGATAGAATTAAAATTGTTGGTGAGGTCGATCATGTCTCACTAAAGGGCAAATCAAAGCCTATGAATATCTATACAGTTGAAAAAATCATTTAGGAGAGGGACTTTTGGCTAAATACAGTACTATAAGAGGCATGAATGATATCCTTCCTGCCGAAGCGGAGAAATGGCAATATATTGAGGCCAAGGCGAGAAAGGTCTTTGACGATTACGGCTTTTCCGAGATAAAGACGCCCATCCTTGAAAAGACCAGCCTCTTTACAAGGAGCATAGGCGAAGATACGGATATCGTGGAAAAAGAGATGTATACCTTCCCCGACAGAAAAGGGGAGTTGCTATCCATGAGACCTGAAGGCACCGCCTCCGTCGTCAGGGCCTATGTTCAGCATAAGATGTATGTGGCCTCATCTTTCACAAAGCTTTATTATTTCGGCCCCATGTTCAGGTATGAAAGACCGCAGAAGGGGAGAAACAGACAGTTTTACCAGATAGGCGCAGAGGCGATTGGCGTCTCCAGCCCGGCAGTTGATGCCGAAGTGATTTCCATGCTGCATACCTTCTTTGATCAGCTTGGTTTAGATGGTCTGGTGGTTAATATTAATTCCATTGGTTGCGCCGAATGCAGGCCTGCATACAAGGAAAAACTGTTGGACTTTATCGCCGGTAGCGTTGATGAACTTTGTGATAACTGCCAAAGAAGGCATAAAGACAACCCGCTTCGCGTAATAGATTGCAAGAGTAAGGGATGCAGAGAAAAAACTAAAGATGCCCCTTCAATACTGGATTCTCTCTGCGGGGCTTGCCATGATGATTTTGAAAGACTAAAGGAATATCTTTCCATGCTAAATATTCCATTTAATGTGAATCACAGGATGGTCAGGGGGCTTGATTATTATACAAAGACTGCCTTTGAAATCACCTCAGACAATATAGGCTCTCAGGATGCAGTTGCCGCCGGAGGTCGATATGATCGCCTTGTAGAGGAGATAGGCGGCCCGCCTACACCTGCCATAGGTTTTGCTATCGGCGTCGAACGATTATCTATGCTTTTGGTTGAAGATGATATAAGCTTGAAAAGACTTCCCGATCTTTTTATCGCCGCTCTTGGAGACAAGGCATACAATGCTGCCTTTAGGCTGGCGCATGACTTAAGGACCCACGAAGTAAAGGTTGAGTATGACCATGAAGGTAAAAGCCTGAAGGCGCAGATGAGGAAAGCAGGCGCTTTAGGCGCGTCCTATGTTCTCATACTGGGAGATGAAGAGATTGAAAGCGGCAGGGCTGTATTGAAGGATATGAAAAATCATGAACAGACAGATGTTGCATGGGAAGGGATTGTAACCGAGATGAGGGGAAGGATGAAGGGTTGATTCTTAGATGAACAAATGGAGCGCTAAATGAATGTTGAATGCCAGAGCTGTCACACTCTTTATAACATTTATCCGTCTAAAATACCTCCAAAGGGAGCCGGGTTAAAATGCAGAAAGTGCTCTTCTATAGTTGAGGTCAAGCCGCCCGCTGTAGCTCCCGAAGCTGGATCAGTGTCGGAAAACAAGGTCGCTGAACCCGACAGTCGGGACAGTAAAAAAAGAGTGCTAGTTGCCGATGATTCTGCATTTTTCAGAATGATGCTGACCGAACTCCTTATTGAAGCCGGTTATGAAGTGATAACGGCCCGGACCTTTCTTGTAAGCCAAGCGCTTACCTGATCCCCTTGCTGTTAAGAAACAGCCCGAGTTCTCTGTCCGCCTTTAGTATGTGTCCCTTGAGCCATTTCTTGACAAAATTAAGTATGGCCTTGTCAATTAGCTTTCCCGATTGATGTCTTTGATAGAGCTCCACAAGTTCAGATGTATGTTTGTTGTGTTCAGCCCTATGTTCGTTGAAACCGGGATAGGCATTTTTTCTCATCAATGACTCTTCTGTAACAAAGTGCTCCTTGCCGTAGTCAAATAAGTCTTGCAGGACTTTTTCTTCAACGGCTATATTATTTCTACCCGAGATTATGATATTGTAAAAATTGTTAACAATATTGATAAGCTTCTTGTGCTGGGCGTCCAGATCTTCAACATCTATCTTGAGATAGTCATTCCATTCTACAAAAAAAGACATCAGTCTATGTACTCGCTCTAATCAAAAAAGTCTTCTTTGAGTTTCTTCGTCCATCTCAAGACCGAAGTGCAGATAGGCGTTGCTGGTTGCAACTCTACCTCTCGGTGTACGGCCAAGAAAACCCTCCTGTATGAGGTAGGGTTCATACAGGTCTTCTATGGTATCTCTCTGCTCGCTTATGGCCGCTGCAAGGGTGTCGAGTCCAACCGGCCCGCCCCTGAATTTCTCAATTATGGCAAGTAGCAGCTTTCGATCCATCAGGTCGAAGCCTTTAGAGTCAACCTCCAGCATCTTCAGCGCATCATCTGCCACCTTTTTTGTTATCTTGCCATCGGCCCTTACTTCGGCGAAGTCTCTTGTCCTTCTAAGCAGCCTGTTTGCTATTCTCGGAGTCCCTCTTGATCTTCGCGCTATCTCGAAGGCGCCTTCTTCGTCTATGGCAATGTTGAGGAGACCGGCCGAGCGTTTTACTATCGTCTTTAGCTCTTCGGGCAGATAAAATTCCAGTCTCGAAATAACTCCGAACCTGTCTCTCAGTGGCGAGGTGAGAAGACCTGCCCTTGTCGTTGCGCCTATGAGGGTGAATCTCGGCAGATCCAGCTTGATGCTTCTTGCGCTTGGTCCCTGTCCTATCATTATATCGAGCTGGAAATCCTCCATGGCCGGATAGAGGATCTCTTCTACAACGGAGCTTAGTCTGTGTATCTCGTCTATGAACAGCACATCTCTTTCTTCCAGATTGGTAAGGATCGCCGCAAGGTCGCCGGCCTTTTCTATGGATGGGCCCGATGCGGTCTTGATACCTACTCCAAGTTCCGATGCTATTATGCATGATAGCGTCGTCTTGCCAAGTCCCGGAGGGCCGTAAAGAAGGACGTGGTCCAGAGCGTCAGATCTCCCTTTTGCAGCCTCTATGAAGATTGAAAGGTTGTCTTTTACCTTGCTTTGCCCTATATATTCAGAAAAATTTTTAGGGCGCAGAGATGCATCGTAGGATCTGTCGTCATCTGACAGCGCAGGACTTATTATTCTTCCTTCTTCCATTGCCTTTATTTTGCCATTAGTTTGAGCGCCTCTTTAAGAAGAGACTCCACGCTAAGTGTGTTGTCGCCTTTCATGAGACGATCAAGGGTCTTTTCGACATCCGGTTTTTTATAGCCAAGATTAAGAAGGGCTGAAAGGGCGTCATCTAAAACGGTCGTCTTTTCTTTTTGCATTGCCGCTTTCTCATCACCAGCAGGCAGGATGTCTGAATCAATTTTATCTTTAAGTTCAAGTATAAGCCTTTCAGCTGTTTTCTTTCCAACTCCGGGAATGGCGTTCATTCTGGCAATGTCGCCCTCTTTTATGGCAAGGGCGAGCTGAACACTTTCCATGCCAGAGAGTATGTTCATGGCAAGTTTCGGCCCTACGCCGGAGACAGATATCAGTTTTACGAACAGTTTTTTTTCCATAGGGCTTGAAAAGCCGAAAAGCTTAAAGGCATCTTCTTTGACATGGGTGTATATGAGAAGGCTCGTGTCGGCTCCTTCTTCCGGCAATGCGTAGAATGTCGAAAGAGGCGCGTTTACCTCGTATCCGACACCTCCCACGTCTATAATGAGGCTTTCGGTAGATTTCGAAATAAGTTTTCCCGACAGTCTGGCGATCATTTTTATCTGTTGGCGCTTCTTAACAGGGTTTGAGATCTTGTTGTGCCCGCCGTGTTGATATGGCAAATGGCAGCCGCAAGGGCGTCAGCTGCGTCTTCCTGCGGCACTTCCGGCAGGTTGAGAAGGACTTTTACCATTTGTTGTACCTGTTTTTTTTCGGCGCGCCCAAAGCCGACAACGGCAGATTTGATGGCCGTAGGTGTATATTCGAATATATGCAGGCCTTTGTTGGCCCCGGCAAGCATTCCTACGCCGCGCGCATGACCCAGCTTCATGGCGCTTTTAACATTTTTTGAGTAGAATATATCTTCTATGGAGACGACATCGGGGCTGTATTTCTCAATAACATCTGATATGCCGTCATAGATGCCTTTAAGTCTCGTCGAGAGCGGGTCTTCGGGGGATGTGAATATTGCGCCGTTATCGATATGAATAAGCCTGCTACCCGAACTTTCAACGATGCCGTAACCCATTTTCCTGGTGCCAGGATCTATCCCGATAACTCTCAAGTTTGCCTGCTAAGCCTCCATAGCTTCAAGAATGTCGTCGGATATATCGAAGTTTGCATATATGTTTTGAATGTCATCAAGGTCTTCAAGGACGTCCATAAGGCGAATCATCTGTTCCGCTTCTTTTCCTTCAAGTTTTACGGTGGTTTGAGGCTTCATGGTCAGTTCTGCCGAGACCATTTCAATGCCGGCTTCTTCAACAGCCTTTCTGACATCTTCAAAGGCACTCTGGTCAGTATATATTTCAAAACTGTCTTCCTCGGACAGTATATCTTCTGCGCCGGCCTCCAGAGCTACTTCCATTAGAACATCCTCTTCTACGTCGGCAGCGTTTATAACGATCATTCCCTTCCTGTCAAATATCCATGCAACAGAGCCGGCTTCGCCCATATTGCCGCAATTTTTATTCATCGCTGCGCGGATTTCAGGCAGTGTTCTGTTTTTGTTGTCCGTCATTACCTCGATCAGTATCGCCACACCTCCAGGGCCATAACCTTCGTAACTGCATTCTTCGTAGGTTACGCCTTCAATTTCTCCGGTGCCTTTTTTAATCGCTTTTTCAATGTTATCTTTGGGCATGTTCTCCGCCTTTGCTCCTGCGATGGCGGTCCTTAGCCTGGGATTTCCTGAAGGGTCGCCACCGCCTGCCT
>JAVVFD010000074.1:0-12520 GCA_032250935.1 bacterium | reverse complement strand
CCATATTATCGGCAAGGGCCTGCGCATCATCGACGCTACCCTTTGAGGAATATCTGGAGGGCATGGCGACCCCAGTTATACGGTCAGAGCCCAGGGCATCCATGGCAATTGCCGCAGTAAGGGCCGAATCTATCCCCCCGCTGAGGCCTATAATAACGCCTTCAAAACCGTTTTTTTCAACGTAGTCTCTGCTTCCCATTACAAGGGCGCTGTAGATTTCTTCAAGAGGCTCAAGCTCGGCTGCTTTGGGCGCGGAAATAAGATCTCCCTTCTTCGCTATCTTCCCCTCTAAGAGGATCGCTTTTTTACTTATGGCCGCCTTACCTGTTTCCTTTTGAGGAAGATCGGCTATAAGGAACTCCTCTTTAAAATGAGGGGCAGCAGCCAGTATGGTTCCGTCACTTTCCATGAGCATGCTTCCGCCGTCAAAAACGAGCTCATCCTGACCGCCTACGAGATTGGCGTATGCTATCGACGCGCCCGTTTCAGAAACTCTATGGCCGAGTATTTTCTTCCTCTCCAGATGCTTTCCGGCATGAAAGGGGGATGCATTAAGGTTGATAATCAGGGAGGCTCCGCCATTTTTAGCCAGCAGCCCTGCCGGCCCCGACGCATGCCAGATATCCTCACAGATATTAACTCCGAATATAAAACCGTCAAGGTTGAAGGCGGGACAATTATCTCCCCGCTTAAAATACCTTTTTTCGTCGAATACGCCATAATTGGGAAGTATCATCTTATGGTATATCCCCTGCACCCTTCCGCTATTTATCACGGCGGCGGCGTTATAAACTCCCTCAATATCTGAATCGGCAAAACCGATAACCGCCGTTATCCTGCGGCAGGTTCCGGCGATATTGTTGAGCGCTCTAATATTGTCTTTAATGAATTTGCCCTTGAGCAGGAGGTCTTCAGGAGGGTAGCCGCATATAGCCATCTCGGGGAACACAATAATATCGACGCCCTTTTCCATTCCCATTTTTATATAAGACAGAATTTTTTCGCTATTTCCGCTGATGTCGCCTACTGTGCAGTTAATCTGGGCAAGGGCTATTCTCAAGGGGTTTTTCATTGCTTAAATTCCCGGGCGCAGCGCCATCTTGCGCACACCAGGCACCTCCTTAAGGTGCCTTATCAAAAACTCGGCTCCAAGCCCGCTAAGCAGGCCCGCGGCCAGAGAGAAAACGAGAAAGACCGGCAGCAGCATGAATACCTGAAAGTGTTTTACTAATATCAGATAGGCGACTACGACCTGAATCAAGGTGTGCGTATAGGCCCCTATTATGCTTATGCCGACCATGCTGAAAACTCCGTCCAGGTATTTCACGGCAAAGGCGAGGGCCAGCGTGCTTGCCACAGATCCCGATATGGAGAGAAAAAATGTAGGGGTAAAGAGTGTTCCCGTTAAAAGCGTGCCTATAAATACCCTTAGCAGGGTAACGGTCATTCCGGCCTTTAGACCGAAAAGAACGATCGTTGTGAGCGTAATGATATTGGCAAAACCGAATTTCAGCCAGGGAAAGGGGGTCGGGATGGAGGATTCAAGCGTATGGATGACAATGGCCAGCGATGCGAGGAGGGACAGGAATACCTTATATCTCAGCTTTTCAAGGTTCATCTGATAACCACCTTCTCTTTGAGACCCTTCGATATTATGATATTCTCATTGCTGTCAACTAACACGGCATCTACACCTTGAAGCTGCTCAATGAGAGCAAGACCTTTCTTGGCTCCCATAACAAAGACCGCTGTGGAAAGGGCGTCGGCCACTTTGGCATCAAGGGCCTTTATGGTGACGCTCATAAGACCGCTTGCCGGATATCCCGTTGCAGGGTCGAGAATATGGTGATACCTTTTGCTGTCCTCCATGAAATACCTTTCGTAATCACCTGAAGTAACTACAGCGATCCTGGCATCCATAATCTCTATATGGGCCATAACCTTACCCGCATCTCTGGGGTGCTGCAAACCGACCTTCCAGGGTTTAGAGCCCCTCTTCCCTTTTATTACCATATCACCGCCGGCATTGATAATAAAGTTATCTATATTATTTGCAAGCAGAACCTTTCCCGCCTCATCAATGATATACCCCTTTGCTATTGCACCAAGGTCGAGCCTTACGGCATTCAGGGGCGTTACGGTGAGCGCCTCCCTGTCCAGCAAAACACTTTCCGCGCCTACTCCTTTAAGCGCAGCTTCAATATCAACAGCCTTTGGAAGGGTCGGGGTTTCGCCCTCAAAATCCCAGAGCTCAATGATTCTTCCAAGAGTCACATCAAATGCGCCATTGCTTATTTTAGAAAAATCAAGACTATCTTCTATAAGTTTATAGGTCTCGGGCGAGACCGGTACAGGTAGCCCGGGCGAGCGGTTTATCCTCCATATATCGCTCCCCTTCTGCCTGCGGCCGAGGAGCTCCTCAAGTTTCTTTATCCTGGCAAAAGCGGCTTCAACGGCAGCATCAACCGATTCCCCGGGAGCAAGGGAATCATCTTCTTTGCCTTTACCCTTTTTTATCTTATCCAGAACGGTAATCTCTACCACCGTTCCCATCATGAGCCTTGTGCGTTTATAGGTCTCGCCTTCTATACGATTATTCTTGGAAAGGAATATAATAATGAATAGCAGTGTTGCTAAGGGAAGGATTGATTTGATCAGGTTTTTTTTCAAGTGACTAACCCCTATAAGTGCTAAATCGGCTTTATGCCGACTATCAGTGTCTGCGGAGAAATAAGGGACGGCTATGCATTGCAGGCACTATAAGCCCGACATTTGCATGATATCTATGATCTTTTCTTCCCGGCCCATAGCCATGATGTGTATTCCGTGACACTCATTTCGTAACTCATCGATCTGACTTGCGGCTATCTCCATGCCCGTTTGCAGTGGGTTTAAAGAGTTATCCAGCATTTCAATATAACGGTCCGGCACGGTTACGCCGGGAATATTTGAGTTCATAAATCTCGCCATGGCGGCAGACTTTAAAAGAAGCACCCCGGTGAGAACCTTTACGCCCCTCTTTTCCGCAATATGAACGACCCTTTTCAGCCCTTCGGTGTCAAAGACGGCCTGAGTCTGGAAAAATCTGGCGCCCGCCTTGATTTTTTTTTCAAAGCGCATTAACTGCGGCTCTAAGGGGTTTGAAGCGGGGTTGACAACGGCTCCTGGGAAAAGATCGGTATTCCCCTCCAGTTTTTTATCCGCCATGTCTATGCCCTGGTTGAGCAAGCAGGTCGTCTGTAAAAGATGGGTCGAATCTATGTCGAATACCGCCTTTCCCGATGGGTGATCACCCATGGTGATGTAGTCACCGGTCAGGGCAAGGACGTTTTTAATCCCCAGCGAAAAGGCCCCTAGCAGATCCGACTGAAGAGCCAGCCGGTTTCTGTCTCTGCAAGTTGCCTGGAATACGGCATCTATCCCTTCCGAAGCGAGCATTGAGCAGGCGGCAAGAGAACTCATGCGCATAACGGCGCCCTGATTGTCCGTCACATTTATCGCATTTACCATCGGTTTTAATAGGCGTGCCTTTTCCATAAAAGCGGAGGCGTCGGCGCCCTTGGGTGGCGCAACCTCTGCCGTAATGGCAAATTCGCCGTTATTTAGACTGTCTCTCAGGGGTTTCATAAAAATATTACCTGATTTTAAGGGAAGAAGGTTTGAGGCTGAATGAATAATCCTTGGGAGGTGAAATGGCCATATACTCGTCCATTCTTCCTTCTTTCTCGCTCCGCCTGTAGATCTCCACCCAGATGCATGGCGCCTCACGGTCAACCTCGCATCTTCCATCCTCCATGCCACCGCAGGGGCCATTCAGCAGGTTCTTGGGACAACGTGTAACGGGGCAAAGACCGGCCGTGCTGTTAAGTTCGCACTGTCCGCACATGGAGCATTTTTCCGTAAAATCGCCGTTTCGGTTGATGTTCCCTAAAAAGAGGGTATCCACTCCGGAGTAGACCGGCTTTTCGGGAAGCGCCTCGGTGGTAGACTGCACTCCCGCACCGCAGGCGAGGACCATGACGGCATCGGCATCATCGACGGCCGATTTATTTGTTCGAAGCTCTTTTTTGGTTAGAGGGATGTGGCATGGCTCTTCGACGACGACGGCACCGGTAGTTTCAATGCCGACACCGGCAAGTCTCTCCGACATCTCCTTTAGATCGCTTTCACCACCGGTCTTGCACTGGGTTGAGCATTCCCCGCAGCCCAGCAAAAAAACCTTCTTTTTGCCGCGAAGCGTATTTACAAGGCCATCAAAATCTTTACGGCTCGTTATTATCAAGAGTTTTTTGCCGCCATCTGCCTGGCAGCTTCAAGGGTATTGTAAAGCAGCATGGTTATAGTCATCGGCCCGACTCCGCCCGGAACGGGAGTTATGGCAGAGGCTACTTTTGATGCGGCGTCGAATTCGACGTCGCCAACCAATTTTCCGTTTGGCAAGCGGTTCACCCCTACGTCTATTACAACTGCGCCGGGCTTAATCCAGTCCCCCTTGACCATCTCGGGGACGCCCACTGCGGCAATAACGATGTCGGCCGATTTTACCTTTTCTTTTAGATTTTTGGTCCTTGAATGGCATATTGTAACGGTGGCGTTATTTTGAAGAAGCATCATGGCAATCGGCTTTCCGACGATATTACTTCTCCCGACAACAACCGCTTCCCTGCCTTCCATCTCCACCCCTATCCTCTCCAGCATCTTTATAACGCCGTAGGGGGTGCATGGCTGAAAGGACGGCTTGCCTACTATCAGGCGGCCAACGTTATACGGATGAAATCCGTCTACATCCTTTGAAGGTGAGATCGCCTCTAAAACCCTTGTCTCGTTTATATGTTTCGGGAGCGGAAGCTGCACAAGTATGCCGTGGATTTTTTCATCTGCGTTAAGCTCAACAATCAATGAAAGCAGTTTTTCCTCTGACGTATCGGCATCCAGCTTATATTCGGCGGAATAAAAACCGGCTTCATTGCATGCCTTTTCCTTCATCCCTACATAGACCTTAGATGCAGGGTCTTCCCCCACCAATACAACCGCCAGGCCGGGTGTAATGCCTTTATCGGCCTTCAGGCTGCCTGCCTCTTTAGCAAACTCTGCTCTCATCTGAGCCGCTATTTCTTTTCCGTTTATTAATTCAGCCATATTTTTCATCCTTTATTCGATCAATATAAGGGGCATAAACCCTCTTTTTTGCCTCAGTTAAGTATGATAAAGTCGTAAAAAATCTGAAAACAGATATATTCGTAATTCCGGTGAAAACGGGAATCCAGTCTTTTCAAGCAGTTACACCACACCTGGATACCCGCTTTCGCGAGCATGACGACTTTTTACGAGACTATCAAGTATAAATGATGGCTTTTTTTATGTAAAGGCGTAGTTTAGGCATGGAGGGATTTTTTCTTTTCAAATGAAATAAGATTGCCATCAGTGAAGCCGTATAATATATTTAATGCGATGCATCCTTTGTATAAGATCGTACACCCTGGTTCGGATAGTCACTAAATTCAAGATGAGGTCGCGTCCATGCTTAAACCTGAAGATTACGCAATAAACGAACAAAGGTATCGCCTCACTTCTTCGGCCATAAAACTTATGGTCAAGATATCCCCCCTCAAACTCAATATTCATAATCTCGGCGATAAGGGAAAGACGGGAAGCATATTCCTCTTCAACCATTTTACGCGTTTTGAGACCTTTATTCCCCAGTACATACTCTACGACAAGGAACAGGCGTTCTGCAGGGCAGTTGCCGATGCCCCTCTCTTTAATGACAGGACACTTGGAGATTTCCTTAAAAGTGTGGGCGCCATACCGAGCGATCTCAATAACATCATGGATTACATGGTAGATGAGAGCAACCAGGGGCGCAAGCTCGTCATCTTCCCCGAAGGTTCTATGATAAAAGACCGAAGGGTAAGAGATGAAGGCGGCAGGCTCGGCATCTATAAGAGAGAAGGTGCAAAGAGGCGCAAGCCCCATACGGGGGCCGCCGTAATCGCGATAAAAAGCAGGATACTTAGAGACCTCTACCTCATGGCAAGACGAAAGGGTGACGGCAAGATGGTTGACTTCTACAGAAAGAGATTCCCTTCATTTAAAAGCCTCGAAGATATAGACAGCTTCGCCTCCTCGCCTGTCGAAATAATTCCGGCCAACATCACCTTTTATCCTCTGAGGCGGGATGAAAACCTTCTTGAGACCTACGTTAAAAGATTTTCGGGCATTCAATCAAAAAGGATACTGGAGGAACTTAAGATAGAAAGCAATATACTGCTCAAGAAGACCGACATGGATGTCCGATTCGGCGACCCTATAAAGGTGGCCGATTATCTTGGGAAAGGGTATGGCGCAATACTTAAGGCCTCTTATCTTGTAGATAGAAATTCTTTTTCCAAAAAAAAAGGTTTTTTTAAGAAAACCTTTGAGAGCCTGACATTCAGGTGGATCAAAAAGCGCTCTGAAAAAATCAGGGACGATTATATGAACGCCATATATGACCTTACCACCATAAACCTCGGTCATCTAACAGCCCATGCCATTTACTCCCTTTCCGGCAGGGACAGGAAGAAGGCCTTTGATATTTCATACTTGAGATCGCTGCTGTTTACGGGCATATCCGACTTTAGAAATGTGGAATCTCTTCACCTGCACGGCGATATAGCCCGGAGGGATTATACCGACTCTCTCCTGACAGGCGACGAGGCGCACCTTCCCAAGATCCTTAGACGTTTTAATGACGCAGGTCTTATATCCTTGAATGGGAAAGAATCATTTTTTATCAAGGATAAACTTGACCAGGAGTTTGACTTTGACAGTATAAGGATAGAAAACCCGGCACTGGTGCTGGATAACGAGATAAGGTCTGTGCCAACGGCCGTGAGATTACTGGGCAGGCTCTTTAAGGATGAGAGGGTCATACTTGAAGAAAAGGTGGCCCTTCTACTTGAGCGGCGAGCCGAAAAAATTTTTGAACGTGAAAACAGTAAATTCAGCGGTCCTCAGTACGATGAAGTAAACCAGACCGACGGAAGGACAAAGTCGGGAGAGCCTTTTTTTTACAGAACTGGGAAAAAATATAGCGACAGGGTCGGCGTGCTTCTTATACATGGTTTTTCGGCCAGCCCTGCAGAGATGAAGCTGTTGGGGGAAAATCTGCATAAGAGCGGTTATGAGATATTCGGGATGCGCCTTCCCGGTCATGGCACATCCCCTGCCGACCTTAGAGAAAGAAACAGGGAAGAATGGATCAGAGAGGCACGGATCGGGTTTGCACTTGTTTCCCGTTACTGTGCCAGGGCCTACGTCGTAGGTAATTCAATGGGAGCGCTTGTGGGGCTTATCGCCCTTTCAAGTCAAATAGAAAAGCTGTCAGGCTTTGTCGCCGTTGCGCCGGCGTTCAGGATCAAAGATAAAAGGCTTCCCTTTGTAAGCTATCTGGATGGGGCGCAAAGGCTCTACAGATATTTTGCAGAACTTAAAACGGAGTGGCCCTATATATTATCAAGGCCTGAAAATCCTGATATTAACTATTGCCAGGTACCTTATCACGGGCTTTATGAACTTTATCATATTACAAAAGAGGCCGGGGAGTATGTTGATAAACTGATTGTTCCAACTTTGTTTATTCAGTCCGATGGGGAATTTACGGTCGATCCTGAGGCCACATATGAGGCGTTTAAGAAGGTGCCGGCCGCAAATAAGAGACTTGTAAAGCTTGATGAAACCAGGCACGTCATCACCCTTGATGAAAAACTGCCGGTTTTCAGGGAGATCTTGGGATTTTTTAAAGAAGGTAAATAAAAAGCCCCTTTAAAAAAGGGGCTTTTTATTTTAGTTGCTGTGAATCTTGTCGTATTTCGCCTGAAGTGCGTCTGCATCCTCTTCGTGATTTGGATCAGGAACGCATGCGTCCGTAGGGCAGACGCTGGCACACTGAGCCTCATCAAAAGCGCCGTGACATTCTGTACAAAGATCGGGATCTATTATATAGATATCGTCACCTTCAGAAATTGCATCATTGGGGCATTCCGGTTCGCAAACACCGCAGCTAACGCAATCTTCATTAATCATTAAAGCCATTGTTTCCTCCTATACGTTATGTTATTTACGTTTTAAATATACAAAGGGAAAATAATAATATCAAGAAAATTATTCAGGCAAGGGCAAGTTTTTTATGCCCCTGATTATTCAGCAGGTAATGACCATTTTCAGACGATAAACCAGCGGGTACTCCCAACTTTCTAGTCTCTCGGCACGGCCAGCATCCTGTCAAGCGCCCTCTTTGCTGCCAGCCTCGTCTCTTCGGTAACCTTAACGATATTTTTCATCTCCCTTAGGGAGTCCAGAACATCTTCCAGAGTTGTTAGCTTCATATTAGGACAGATAAGAACCTCTGAGGGGAGGATAAACTCCTTATGCGGATTTTCCTTTTTCAGGCGGTATAAAATGCCCTTTTCTGTGCCTACGATTATCTTGACAGCATCGGTTTTTTTAGCGAACTCATACATGCCTGATGTGCTGCATATGTGGTCTGCAAGCTCTAAAATCGCGGGGGCGCATTCGGGGTGGGCCATAAATATGGCGCCTGGGTTTTCCTCTTTGGCCTTTATGACATCCCTCGGTTTCAGCATGTGGTGGGTTGCGCAAAAACCCTCCCAGAATAGAACCTCCTTTTCAGGCAGCTGTTTTGCCACGTATTGGGCGAGATTTTGGTCGGGCACCATATATACCTTCTTTGAATCAAGGGACTTTGCGACCCTTACGGCATTTGCCGAGGTGCAGCAAATATCGCTTATCGCCTTTACATCGGCAGAGGAGTTGACATAGGTTATGACCGGCACTCCGGGGAGCTCTTTTTTCTTTTTTGCAAGTCCATCTGCCGTAATCATATCTGCCATGGGGCAACCCGCATCCATCCTCGGCAAAATAACCGTCTTTTCAGGGGAGAGGATAGAGGCGCTTTCCGCCATGAAATGAACGCCGCAGAAGACAATAACATCCTTGTCGGTATTTGCGGCCTCCATGCTAAGGGCAAGGGAATCTCCCGTAATGTCGGCAATCTCCTGGATCTCATTCCTCTGGTAGTTGTGAGCCATGAGGAGGGCATTTCGCTCCTTCAGGAGGGCTTTTATTTCCTTAACCAGTTCTTCTTTTTGCACCATATGCTCCTTTAATGTAAAGGGTATTATTATATTGCCGTAAATATCTCATATAGAGGCAAATAAAGTCAATGTCGCTATGAAAACATTGATGGGCACAAAAAATATTAACTCAATAAAGCGTACCGCTGTTATAATCACTCAATTATTATACCCAAGGCCGGAGTTTATGCAGATGAAAGAAAAGTGGATTGAAGTGTCGCTGGCTGTACCCGAAGAATTTGTTCAGATTGTGGAAAACCAGCTTTCTCAGTTGGGATCGGTTGGCAATACAGAATATATCAAGAAGGAAGAAGATGAGATCAAAAAGGCAAGCCCGGTTATCAAGGGATATTTCAGCGAAACGGGGGGAGCTGGCGCCGAGAAAGTTGAATCGCTAAGGGCCTTTCTCTCGTCGCTAAAAGCGCTCTTTCCTGATGCAAATATAGGGCAGATAGAGACCAAAGAGACCTGCGAGGATGACTGGCAGGAGTGGAGAAGGTTTTTCAAGCCGGTCCTCGTTTCCAGAAGGGTTGTGATAAAACCGACTTGGGAGGAATATGAACTAAAAGAAAATGAGCTTATTGTCGATATAGACCCCGGCATGGCCTTCGGCACTGGAACGCATGAAACTACCAGGCTATGCATACAGTTGCTGGACAATATTATTAAGGGGGGCGAGACGGTATTTGATGTGGGAACCGGTTCGGGAATTCTTGCCATCGCAGCGGCAAAGCTTGGGGCCGTCAAGGTTCTCGGCATAGATAATGACGAAAGATCCGTTTCCGTAGCTGTGGAAAATGTCGAATTAAATTCGGCTGATAAAAAGGTCATCATATCGGGAACCCCCCTTTCCGGGATTGAAGGCTCCTTTGATATAGTAGTCGCTAATATACTTGCCGAAGACCTGATAGAGATGAGAAAAGAGCTTATGAAAAGACTGGCTGGCAGCGGCAGGCTTATCCTGTCGGGCATCCTCAAGTCGAAGGCTGAAATGGTTATTGCAGCCTTTGACAACGAAGGCGCCATCCTCGAAGAACAGATAGATGACGGGGAGTGGAGCGCCCTTATGCTGAAAAGATGAGCTGCCGCATATTCATAGAAAATATTGCTTTACTTGAGCCCGGTTCAAATTTCAGGCTGACAGGCGAAGAGAGTAAATATATAGCCAGGGTGCTTCGCCTCGTAGAGGGTGAAACGGTGATTATCAGTAGTTCAACGGGGCCTGAATATCTAGCCACCATAGCAGCGGTCGAAAAAAAATCGGTCCTTTTAAAGATTGAAGGCATAGATGAAACAAACAGGGAATCCAGCCTCGATATAACGCTATGTCAATCACTGCCCAAGAGCAAGAAGATGGATCTAATTATCCAGAAATGCACAGAGCTTGGAGTCAGGCGTTTTATCCCCCTTACCTCGTCAAGGTCGGTCTCAAGGCCGGATAACAAAGAAGGAAGTGAAAAGGTAAAAAGGTGGGAAAAAATCGCCCTCGAGGCGTGCAGGCAATGCGGCCGCAGATTTATTCCCCCCGTTGAGAATGTGATTAAATTTGAAGATCTTTTAAAGAATATGGGCAAGCTTGACAATGAAAAAACTCTCAAACTCATGCCCTGGGAGTCTGAAGATAATAAGAGTTTAAGACAGCTGTCTCATGGTGAGTTTGAGAAAGTGATGCTGCTTATAGGGCCGGAGGGTGGATTTTCAAGTGAAGAGGTAGACAGGGCCCGAAAGGCCGGATTTATACCTGTTTCGCTCGGCAGCAGGCTTCTAAGAACTGAAACAGCCGGTCTTGCAACGGTCAGCATGCTTCAATATATATGGGGAGACATGGGATGACAATTCTTAAACAAAATCACAGACCCCTCTAAACTGCTGTTATGGAAAGGATTTGTTGACTGGTTTGGGCTTTAGTGTATAATAAATTTCATTTTTAAAAGGGGTATATAGAGATTGAAAAGTGGTGAGGCGCTTACGCCAAAAGAGACGGTTTTAGAGCTGGATAAATATATTGTAGGGCAAAGCCGGGCAAAGCGTGCCGTTGCCATAGCTCTTAGAAACAGGTGGAGAAGGCAGCAGGTAGCGGAAGATATGAGGGACGAAATAGCTCCCAAAAATATCATATTGATCGGGCCCACAGGGGTCGGCAAGACAGAGATAGCAAGACGGCTTGCAAAGCTCTCCGACGCTCCTTTTTTAAAGGTAGAGGCGTCCAAATTTACAGAAGTTGGATATGTGGGCAGGGATGTCGAGTCTATCATAAGGGATCTTACGGAGCTTGCCGTAATAATGGTAAGGTCTGAAGAAAAGATAAAGGTGGAGTCGAAGGCGGCCGACCTTGCGGAGGAAAAAGTTCTTGATATCCTCTTGCCCTTTACGCCTATGAATGAAGGGGAAGAGCTTGAAAAGGCGCGTCAGGAACATAAAAAGACGAGGGAGAAATTCCGCAAGATGCTTCATGAGGGCAAGCTTGATGAGCGCTCTGTAGAAATTGAGGTGACGGAAAAGCGATCATCCCCGATGATCGAGATACTTACGCCGGGCGGAATGGAAGAGATGGATGGAAGTCTTAAGGATATCTTCAGCAATATGATGCCGAAAAAGAGTAGCAAAAGGATGACCTTAATACCTGAGGCGATAAAGATCCTTACGCAGGAAGAGGCCCAGCATCTGATTGACAACGATAAGGTTGTGGCATTGGCCCTGCAAAAAGTAGAGCAGTCGGGTATAGTTTTTCTCGATGAACTTGATAAGGTGGCCGGGGGAGATGGGAAAAGAGGCCCCGACGTTTCGCGTGAAGGGGTGCAAAGAGACCTGCTGCCTATAGTTGAAGGTTCCAGTGTTAGCACAAAGTATGGCGTCGTCAATACGGATCATATCCTTTTTATAGCTGCCGGTGCCTTTCACGTATCCAAACCTTCCGATCTGATTCCTGAACTTCAGGGCAGGTTCCCAATCAGAGAGGAGCTTGAGGCGCTGACAAAAGATGATTTTATAAGGATATTAACGGAGCCAAAAAATGCCCTTATAAAACAGTATGAAGCACTTATCGGGGCGGAAGGGCTTAAGGTTGTCTTTAAGGACGATTCAATATCGAGAATCGCCGAGATGGCCGAGGAAGTAAACGACCGGATGGAAAATATAGGCGCCAGGCGCCTCCATACCATTATGGAAAGGCTCTTTGATGAAATATCATTTGAGGCCCCGGATATGAAAGTTAAGAAGGTTGTTATAGACCGAAAATATGTTGATGAAAAACTTGATGGTATTGTTAAAGATGTGGATCTTAGCAGGTATATACTTTAAATTTTAGTAACTATTCAGCGAAAAAAATGAAAGAAATCTCTTGACACGGTTTTTTCGATAAAAAGCTTTTTTTCATGGGAGTA
>JAVVFD010000073.1:0-12523 GCA_032250935.1 bacterium | reverse complement strand
AACCTGTTGCCGCAGCGACACTTTCCGAAGCAGACTTTGAAAAAGCGAAAGACCTTTATTTTGACAGGTGTTCCGGGTGTCACGGCGCTTTAAGGCAAGGCGCTACCGGACCGAATATTACTCCTGAAAAAACCCTTAAAAAGGACCTTGCAAAGCTGGAGGATATCCTTTTTAACGGCACCGAGGGAGGCATGCCGGGATGGGGTAAAGATGGCTTCATGACAAAGGCCGAGACCCAGCTTATGGCCAAATACATCCAGCTCGACCCTCCTCAGCCGCCGGAATGGGGAATGGATAAAATCAAGGCTTCATGGAAGGTGCATGTCCCGGTTAGTGACAGACCGACTTCGCCTCAGATTGCAGGATGGGAGAACTTTTTCGGAGTAATACAGAGAGACGCCGGCAAGGTATCTATTATAGATGGCGACAACAAGAAAATACTTGTTACGCTGGATTCCGGCTTTGCCGTACATATCCTTAGGACCTCCGCATCAGGCCGCTACATGTACTCAGTTGGACGTGACGGCAAGGCTACAATGATGGACCTCTGGTCTAATCCACCAACCCTCGTTGCCGAGATCAAGACAGGTATCGATGCAAGATCAATGGACACGAGTAAGTACAAAGGCCCTAAAGGTGACTTCCTTGACAAATACGCCGTTGTAGGAGACTACTGGCCTCCTCATTATGTCATCTTGAGAGGTGACACTCTGGAGCCGATGAAGATAGTACGTGCCAGCAGCTATACTTACGATACTAACGAGTACAAGGAAGAAACAAGAGTTGCCTCTATTGTCGCCTCTCACCACGAGCCTGAGTGGGTACTTACCTACAAGGAAGCGGGGATAGTAAACCTTGTTGACTACAGCAAGATAGAAAGCGGTACGGTAAAAGAGACAAAAATCAATGCAGAAAGGTTCCTCCACGACGGCGGATGGGATTCAACAAAGAGATACTTCCTCGTTGCTGCAAATATGAGAGACACCATCTCCGTTATTGATACGGTTGACAGGAAGCTCGTTGCCAACATCGAAGTGGGTACAAAGCCACATCCCGGCAGGGGAGCAAACTGGATTGACCCTGAGTTCGGTCCTGTTTGGGCTACAGTTCATCTCGGAGAAGGTCTTGTGTCTATAATAGGTACAGATCCTGTAAAGCATAAGGAGCAGGCATGGACAGTAGTCAGGGAATGGAAGCTTAGCGGAAACTCCCTGTTCATAAAGACCCACCCAAAGAGTAAGAACGTATATTGTGACAACACAATCAACCCGAACAAGTCAAATGTCATAACTGTCTTCAACAAGAACAAGCCTAATGACGCGCCAAAAGAACTGGTATTTGAAAAGAAGGTTGTTCACCTTGAATACAACAAGGCCGGCGATGAAATGTGGATCTCCCTTTGGGACAAAGAGGGCGCCCTTATCGTCATCGACGACAATACCCTCAGGGAAAAGGCCAGAATTAAAGGCCTTATCGCTCCTACGGGCAAATTCAACGTTTACAACACTACCAGAGATATATACTAGATCTTAATATTTAAATTATCAGGGGTTGGATGGCTTGCCATCCAACCCCTTTTTTTATTCCGCCATCCTGACTCATTCATACATTCATATCAACAATAATCATTCCAGTTAATAGTACAAATAGACCGCGGTAAAAGCTTCCCATACTATTGACATCTTATTATCAACCTCTTTGCCATAGCAGGGCAAATCAAATCACTTCGCCTTTAAAACAAGCAGCTTGCAATGGATATCTCACTTATAATATAAACATCACCTATGCTTGCCGATTTGATTCCGGAGTTTAAAGGTGAGTATATTTTCTGTATATACTTTTAGAACATTAGGGGATTAGGACTGGCACAAAAAATAGTTTAGAACTTTAGGAGATAAACAGACAATTATAACAGTCGTCCATAGATAGAAGGAGCAAAATGGATACTAATTGAAAAAATAACTATAAACATCATTCCGGCTAAAAAACAAAAAAGGGATAAACCATGATTATGGTTTATCCCTTTCAAATAACAGTATCAGTTTTAAGGTTAGCTAGTTAAGTATATAATTCTTCGGGTTTACCGGTACGCCATTAACCCTGACCTCATAATGAACATGAGGCCCTGTTGATCTTCCCGTTGTTCCAACGGCAGCAACCTTAACCCCTCTTTTAACGATATCACCCTGCCTTGCAAAGATTTCTGAATTATGGCCATATCTTGTGACCACGCCATATCCATGATCTATAACAAGCAGCTTTCCGTAACCAGACTCAATACCGGCAAACATTACTCTTCCATCGGCCGGTGCAACGATAGTTGTCCCTGTTCTGGTTGCTATATCAATCCCGTCATGCATTTTCCACGTCCCGGTGAAAGGAGAAACTCTTTTACCGAAGCCGGATGTAATCCAGCCCCTTACAGGCCATATGGAAGGGGTTGATGCAAGAAGAGACTTCTTGTCTTCCAGGAATTCCTGAAGCTCAACAAAACTTTCCTCCTGCACTGCCGCCTCAATCTGCATATTTTCAAGATCGGAATGCATCTTCTGGATAAGCATATCCTTACGAGAGCCGTAATCATCCGCAACCTCTTCTCCAGGCCCGCCGATACCGATATACTGTTCCCGTCCGCCTGGCTTTTCCAGATTAGTAATAATCCGGAGCTTGGCATCAAACTGTCTTAGTTTAAGCATTTGAGACTCCATTGCCGTTATTTTCCCAACAAAGGAGCGTATCTGTTCATTTTGAGCCTGGTTCTGTTCCCGCAGTTCTTTAAGCTCTCCAACCTCACCTTTTACGGTTGCATAGTCATACACCAGCCATGCCGACAGAATAAAAATTGCCGTAAAAACAGAGGCGACGCCCTTTAGATGCGTTGTGGAAAGCTTATATCTCTTGACCTGAGATGATTGTTGAGGAACAACTATAACTGTATAGGAATCTTTTCCCATAGTACCCTTCCGTTTTTTTAACTTTTGAAAAAAAGAATCATACCAGAGACTTTCTCTAATTGCCAGTTATTTATCATAAGCGAAAGAGTTATGTCAAGAAATATATAACTCTTTTGACCGTATTTTATCTGCTTAAAGTTTTCGCCCCGGCATCCGATGTCCCTTCTAAAATAGGCAGCGATCCCCTAAAAACCTGGAACTTATTGAGATAAAGACCTGAATATTCGGAGAAACAGAACTTTTACTTACAGGCAATTTAAAAAAGGGCCTTAAAAAATTATAATTTATGGGCAGAACCATACTTCTCCCTCTTCCATCTGTATGGCAGGTCTATAATAGACCCGGGCTTGTTGATATCTTTCAAATATTTGAATCCGTCCCTAATTATAGTCATCTGCTGATCAACATTTCCAGGTTCCCCAAGAGGATGTCCGAAAGGCCATCTAAGAAAAAGAGCCCTCGGCGGCTTCACCTCTTCGGTCAACTTTCTTAATATCGATATGGAAATAGTTGGGATACCTGCTGATTCTATAGCTCTTTGTATCAGTCCGACCGACTGATTACATATGCCTCAGCCAGGGGTTAAGAGCGCAATATCAACGCCGTCTTCCTTAAGCCTAAGGGCTATATCGGGTGCAGTTTTATCAATAAGATGCTTTAGCCTGGAACCGACTATATGTCCCATAAGACCGAAATGCCTTGGAGCTAGAGATTTAATTTCTCCCGAATCCGACAGCTCCCTCAGTCTTTCTATGGGAAAAACTATATTGATATCTTTATCCGCATCGGTGTGATCATAATATTTATGGGTAATCATAATATCATCGATATTCACATCAAAGGGGATCTCCCTGAAGGTATAATCGCCCTCTTCATTGTCCAGATCGAAAACAGGCTGCCCTTTCAAATGAACACCAGCCGTTGTTACCAGTGCAACCCTGCAATCTGAAAGCGCCTTTGTAAAGGGCGTCCAGGGGATATCCACGCTATTTACCGCATCAAACCCTTCAGCCCATCTCTTCGCCAGAAATGGAAAACGGCTAAAGAGCTTAGTGATTATTTTACCTTTCAGCGTCAAGCCATCTTTTTTCACCTTTACAAGCCTCCCTATCTTTCTTTTTATAAGACTTCCTAACAACAGGATTCTAACCTAGATTGGATGACTTTACAATTATTTCACATTTTTTATAACCTCATGCGAAAAAGAGAAAGATGTAGATATGGCAAGATTGACATATAATTGAGTCAGGTCAGCCAAAAAAAACCAACAAACAACTCATTTGCAGGCCCTTTAAGGCAAAAATCTTTGACTACCTTTGAAAAAATGTGATATAAACTATAAGTACTTGAAAATACTTTATATTCGGCATACCTATTCATTTTATAAAACCGGTTTGAGATGAGACCAGCTATATGGACTCAACTGACAGGACAATTCCTCGAAATCACATTTAAATATTACATATTGATGGCTACTTTAAGTGGAAGAAGAACTTACTAAAGAAGAGAGACGTGAGCTCCTCAACATCGCAAGGAGATCCGTTTCTTCTTATCTAAATACCGCTGCTGCTGCCGATACATCCAACACCCTTTATGGACTCCAAAGAAAGGGAGGCGTTTTTGTAACGATTCATAAGCATGGTAACTTAAGGGGGTGTATAGGTATATTTACATCCGATAAACCTCTCTACAAAACGGTTGCAAAAATGGCTGCAAAGGCCGCATTCAGTGACCCCAGGTTTCCTCCACTCACCGGCGATGAACTTAAGGAGATCGATTTTGAGATTTCCGTACTTTCCCCATTAAAAGAAATCAAAGATACAAAAGAGATTGAGATAGGCAGGCACGGCATCTATGTTACGAAAGGAGCTTCGAGCGGGGTATTGCTCCCCCAGGTTGCAAGCGAACAGGGGTGGGATCTGGAAACCTTCCTATCTCATACCTGCATCAAGGCCGGACTTCCAACGGATGAATGGCAAAGAGGTGTAAAAATAGAAATTTTTTCAGCCCAGATATTTAGCGAAAGAGAGGAGCTGTCCTGATGCAAATCGGCCTTAAAAAGGCGGCATCTTCCATGCTCTGTCTTTTTCTTTCATTAGCTGCTTTTTCACCCGCATGGACGGCTGAAAATGAAACCAGGGCTATTGATAAAGAAACTTGCACCGGCAGTATTTTTGCCCTTATGCCGAGTCAGGCGGAGCCTTCATCTCCGATAAAGGTCTATGTGACCGACCTCCCGAAAAAAGCCAGATTCTATATCGGTGAAAATCGGGTCCCCCACAACATCATAGAAGAAGATCTCGTATCAATCGGAACGCCCAATATTTTAGCAGGAAGTTTTCCTCTTTACTTTAAAGGACTAGATGGGTGCAAGAGCAATATCGTCTCTTTAAAAATCAAGGAGGCAAGACCCGTCATTTCATCCCTCACACCTGATCAGATATACTACTGCACCCCATCAAAGGACCGCATAGCGTTGCTTAAAGGGGATAATTTCTCAAGAAAAACAAAGGTTCTTTTTGATAATATTGTAGTAGGCAGCAATTATGTCAGCGAAAAGCAAATGGAAGTAAAGATACCTCAGGCAAAAAGCGGTCTTCACCGGATAAAAGCGGTCAATCCAGCAGGAGGGATGTCTCTCTCTCATAATTTCTATATAGAGGGGACTCCGGTAATATACGACGTATCTATAGGCATCAGCTATGATGAACATTACGAGCTTATCATTGAGGGGGAAAACTTTCTTTGGGGCGCTCTTCCCATTGTTGGAGGAGAAGAGGTTAAAGGGGAAACAACTTATAAAGGCTGCAATATGCTTGTATATGACAGGTATCCCAAATCGAAAACCCCTATAGATATCTCCTTGGAGGTATCAAACCCGGACGGAGATAAAAGCAATAGCTTTCATCTCTCAACACCGTAGGCAATACCATAGGCTGAACCCTGACAATTAAACGTATTAAAGGAAAACAAAAAAAATGAAAAACATAATGCTTATAAATGCAAAGCACTCTGAGGAAAAAAGGGTCGCCATAGTAGAAGATGGTCTGCTGCAAGAGCTGGAAGTTGAATATTCCGGCAAAAAGCAGACAAAAGGGAACATTTACAAAGGGGTAATCACGAAGATTCAACCATCCATACATGCGCTATTTATCGATTTTGGAGAAGGAAAGAACGGGTTCCTTTCTTTCACCGAAGTGCACCCTTCCTGTTATGGAAGGGACACATATATTGAAGGTGAGTCCAAAGGAGCAAAACCTAAAATTGAAAACGTAATGAAGCCGGGTCAGGAGCTTATGGTTCAGGTTGTAAAGGAAGAAAGGGACCATAAGGGCGCCTATCTTACGACTTATATCTCCATAGCCGGCCGCTACCTTGTTCTCATGCCGGGCTCAAAAAAAGGTGGCGTTTCAAGAAAGATCGAGGATGAAAAGGAAAGAGAAAAGCTAAGAGAGATAGTATCTCAATTCAACCTGCCTGAGGATCAGAGGGTGATTATTAGAACCGCAGGCATGGGGAAATCAAAGCAGGATCTAAAAAGAGACGTCAATAATCTCTTGAAAATGTGGGAGATCATAATAAAGAAGGCAAAAGAGAGCAAGGCGCCTTCCGTCATCTATCAGGAAAGTGATCTGGTCTTAAGGAGCATAAGGGATTATTTCTCTTCCGATATAGATGAAGTGCTTATCGACAATATTGATGCCTACAAAAAAGCAAAAGATTTCATGAAGATCATGATGCCCAGAAGCCAGTCGAGAGTGCGCCTATATCAGGAAAACATCCCCCTCTTTTCAAAATTCAACATAGAAGAGCAGATAGAAACTATTTACGGCAACAGCGTGAGGCTAAAGTCAGGTGGAAGCATAGTAATAGATCCAACAGAAGCGCTTGTCTCCATAGACGTAAATTCGGGAAAGTCAAAGGGAGAAAAGAATATCGAAGATACCGCCTTCAAGACAAACATGGAGGCAACAGCTGAGGTCGCAAGACAGCTCAGATTAAGAGATCTTGGGGGGCTAATTGTAATTGACCTGATAGATATGAGACAAAAAGGTCATATAAACGAAGTGGAAAAGATGCTTAAAAACAGCCTTAAGAGAGACAAGGCAAAGATAGATGTAGGCAGGATTTCCAAATTCGGGCTCCTGGAGATGTCAAGACAAAGAATTAAAAGTTCACTTATTGAAAAAAGCTTTGTGGCATGCCCCCATTGCGGTGGCAGCGGAACAATAAAATCGATTGAGAGCAATGCCATATATCTGCTTAGAAAGATACACGATGCAGCAATCGGCTCTGAAGTAGTAAAGGTTGATATGCTGCTCCCTTCAGAGGTTGCCAACTATCTCAACAACAGAAAGCGCTGGGAATTGCTCAAAATAGAAAAGGACTGCGATGTAAAACTGGAGGTAAGCGGCCAAAGCGGCATCCCTGTCAACAACTTCAATCTTGAAGTAACAAAAAAATACAGGGAAGCCGATACTGAAAAAGCAGAACCGGATAAAGAGATTACTACCCCTGAAAAGAAGGATTATAAACCGAGGAGGAGGCCCTCTGGAAAAGGAAAAAATAAGGGAGGTCAGAATCAGAATAATGCGCCGAAAGAGACCAACCCTGCAGCGGCTGCACCCGAAAAGGAAGAAGAAAAAGGACTCCTTAGCCGGATCAAATCGGCTATGGGCGGAAAGTAATCCTTTTCAAAAACCTCTAAGCATCCCAAATAAACAGGGAGGCAAAGAAAAGGAATTAAAAAAAGCGGCTTATAGCCGCTTTTTTATCATCTTACCATTCTCTTGCTACCCTTGGCGCCTCTTCCACCCGCCTGCATTCTCATGCTCATGGGGACTGTCTCAAGGTGAAACTGGTACCACATTTCACCAAAGCTCTTCATCTTCATCTTTGCATTGTTTTGAAGCGCCTTCAGGTTAGAGGCGGTTCTTTCATCACCAGTCACCTTTTTAACGGCCCTGTTTAAAACCGCTATCGCCTTATCACGCTCACCAATCTTGCTGAGGCAATAGGCATAAAGGTTCCATATAAGAGCCTCGGAAGAGTTTGCTTTTACACCTTTCTCAAAGGCCTTTATCATCTTTTCATGCTCTTTTTTTCTCATATAAATAACGCCCAGCATACCGATAGCCACCCAGTTTTTTGCAACCGACTTTTGCAGGTTGGGAAGCGCCGCATTGAAGTCTTTTTTCAGAAACTGTACAGTTCCTATCTGTGATCTGATCTGAGACTCTATCATTAACATCCACTTACTGTACTTAAGCGCCTCTTCCATACCCTTTATAGCAATATCGAATTTCCCGGTTTGAAGAACCTTCCCTGCCGATTCCATAATGACGGTAACTTTATTCATTATTCTCTTACTAAGAATAAAGTTAAGTAACATGAATATTGCCGCTGCAAATATTGTACTCCAGACATAACCGGCATTTATGGCAAAATATGATATAGCATAAATTGCCGCAGCGGATAAAATGGATATGATAAGATTTAACATTGTGTTCTCCTTTAATAATAGTAGAATTTCAAAGGCTCCGCTAAAAACCCTGAAAAATCAATTTAAAGTTTAAACCCTAAAGGGCCTTTAATGCCTTTTCTATCCTCTCCAAACCTTTCTTTATATTCTCCATAGAAGTTGCATAGGAAAGACGGATATAACCCTCCGCGCCGAATGCCTCTCCCGGCACTACGGCTACCTTTGCATCATCAAGAAGGTAGTCGGTGAGGTCAACGGAACCTCTTATCGTTTTACTTCCAACGGTTCTTCCGAAAAAGGAAGATATATTCGGAAAAACATAAAACGCCCCTTGAGGATCGAAGCAGGTGACTCCATCAATGGCGTTTAGTCTTTCCACTATAAAGTTCTTTCTCTCTTCAAAGTGGACAAGCATATCGGAAACGCAGGTCTGGTCACCCCTATATGCCTCCAAAGCCGCCATCTGAGATATGGAGCTGGGATTGGACGTGCTTTGTCCCTGTATCTTATTCATCGCCTTCATTATCTCAGCATCTCCGGCGGCAAAACCTATCCTCCAGCCTGTCATGGAATACGCCTTGGATACGCCGTTTACCAAAACGGTAATTTTCTTTACCTCATCACTAACAGATGCGATGCTTTCCGCCTTAAATCCGCCATAGATAATCTTATTGTATATCTCATCGGATATAAGAAGAACCCCCTTTTGAACCGCCACTTCGGCCAAGGCCTTCAGTTCTTCAAAACTATATGCCGCCCCGGTAGGATTTGACGGTGAGTTTATTACAACGGCCTTCGTCTTTTCTGTAATGGCGGATGCAAACTGCTTAACCGTCATCTTGAAGCCTTCAGCCTCTGCACACTGAACAATTACAGGAACGCCTTCGGCCAGAAGAACCATGTCGGGATATGACACCCAGTATGGAGCTGGAATTATAACCTCATCTCCGGGATTGAGAATTGCCTGAAAGAGATTATAGAGAGTATGTTTGGCTCCACAGGATATAAAGAGTTCCGACAGATCGTAACTTAGAGAGTTTTCAGCTTTAAGCTGTGCGGCTATTGCGGCTTTAAGCTCGTCAATCCCCCCTACTGCCGTGTATTTTGTAAAACCGGATTTAATCGCCTCTATGGCAGCCGCCTTTATATTATCAGGTGTATCAAAATCAGGTTCCCCGGCGCCAAAGCCGATTATATCCAGCCCCTCGCTTTTGAGGGCATTTGCCTTTGCAGTAATAGCGAGCGTCACAGAAGGTTTTACCTTTTTTACCCTGTCCGAGATATATGACATATCAAACCCCTCCATTTAGATCATACTTTTCAACTAAGGCATTCTTTACCGAGGGCGGCACAAAACAGTCAACTTCTCCACCCAGGCGGCAGATCTCCTTTACAAATCTCGAACTGAGATAAGTGTATTGCTCTCCCGTCATCATAAATATGGTTTCAAATTTAGAGGCAAGCTTTCTGTTCATAGAGGCCATCTGGAATTCATATTCAAAATCTGAAATAGCCCTGAGCCCTCTCAGGATAACATGGGCATGGTGCTCTTCCAGGTAGTTGATCAGAAGGCCTTCAAAATTTTCAACGGTGACACCGGGCATATCTGCCGTCGCCCCCTTAATCATCGCCACCCTTTCCTCCGTGGAAAAAAGCGCGTTCTTAGATGTGCTCTTTGCAACAGCTATAATCACCTCGTCAAATATATTAGAAGCCCTTTTAATTAAATCCAGATGGCCCAGTGTAACCGGGTCGAAAGTGCCGGGATATACAGCAATCTTATTCAATCTATTTCTCCTTTAAAAAAGCTAAGGGAGGTATTTTTATACTTCCTCATATCTTTTATTTCAAGCCTTCCGTAGCTCTCTTTCATATGATCGCTGGCCGAGTGCTCGACTACTACAAGCGCTTTTGACGCGATGGTACTTTCCCCCAATATCTCCATTGTTTCATCGGCCAGACCTTTCCCGTAAGGTGGGTCAAGAAATATCAGGTCAAAGAGATAAGCTTTCGCCTCCAGGCGGGCGATCGCCTTTTTCACATCCGAAAGAACAAGCTCGGCTCTACCCTTGATTTTGCAGCGTTCCAAATTCTCCTGTAAAACAGCAAGGCAGGCTCTATCTAACTCTACAAAAACAGCCTTCCCGGCCCCACGACTTATCGCCTCTATACCAAGGTTTCCCGTACCTGCGAAAAAATCAGCTACAAGCATCCCCTCAGTAAGATAAGGAGCGATAATATTAAATAAAGCCTCTTTCACCTTATCCGAGGTCGGTCTAATCTTATCTTCCTTAAAGGGAATCAGATTCCTGCCCCGAAGGGAACCGCCAACTACTCTCAAGCCCTAAATCCCAGCCTCTTCTTTGATTATAAGCAAGAGATGAAAAATACCATATCACACCCTTTCCAGTCAAGGATTTGTCCGCAAGAATATGCTTATTACTATTAACCTTGCGCCTCATATTATGCTATTATCTGCAGTCGTTATTTATAGACGAACAAATCTTATCAATCCAAGGGGAAGAGCTTGAAAAAGATCACAATTATAGGTGGAGGCCTGGCCGGTTGCGAGGCTGCATGGCAGGCGGCCAAGAGAGGAGCTGATATCACACTCTATGAGATGAAACCTGAAAAACTCTCGCCAGCCCACAAGAGCGAAGGGCTTGCAGAACTTGTATGCAGCAACTCCCTCCGCTCCAACGATATTCACAACGCACCTGGAGTTTTAAAAGAAGAGATGAGGCTCATGGGCTCACTCATTATAGAGGCGGCGGACAAAACCGCTGTCCCGGCGGGCTCCGCTCTCGCCGTTGACAGAGAACTTTTTTCAGAATATATTACAGCCAAAATGGAGGGGCACAAGCACATCCATCTTATAAGAGAAGAGGTATCAACCATTCCGGAGGATGAAAGCGAAGTCATAATTATTGCATCTGGCCCGCTGACCTCAGAGCCGCTTTCAAAGGCGATAGGCAAGCTTGTTGGAGAGGGATACCTCTACTTCTACGATGCCATATCCCCCATTATCGATGTCACATCGATCAACTTTGACATCGCATTCAAGCAGTCCCGCTACGATAAGGGCGAGGCTGATTACATCAACTGCCCCATGGATAAGGAATGTTATAACAATTTCATCCGTGATATCACCGAAGCAAGACAGGTGGCGACTAAAGACTTTGAGAAGGAAAAATTCTTCGAGGGCTGCATGCCGATTGAGGTAATGGCGGCAAGGGGACCGCAGACCCTTTCTTTCGGGCCGATGAAGCCGGTAGGCCTTAAGGATGAACGAAGGGATGAGACGCCCTATGCCGTTGTGCAGCTAAGACAGGAGAACAGGTCAGCTAGCATGTACAACATGGTCGGCTTCCAGACAAGGATGGCCTACCCTGAGCAAAAACGTATTTTCAGAACGATTCCAGGCCTTGAAAAGGCCGAATTCCTCAGGCTTGGAAGTATGCACAGAAACACCTATATAAACTCGCCCCTTAACCTTAGCCCAACCCTCCAACTTAAAAAGAGGCCGTCCCTCTTTTTTGCAGGCCAGATCAGCGGCGTCGAGGGATATATAGAATCGGCATCAATGGGCATCCTAGCTGGCATCAATGCCGCCTTGACCGCATCGGATAAGGCCCCTGTCGTCCCGCCTGCAACAACCGCCATGGGCGGGCTCGTAAGGCATATTACAGAAAGCGATCCAAAAAGCTTCCAGCCTATGAATATCAACTTCGGACTTTTGCCTCCGGTGGAAAGGGTAAATGGAAAAAAACTTAAAAAGGCCGACAGGAAGGCCGCAGCCGCCGAAAGGGCAATTAATGATATGAAAAAATGGATTGAAGAGCTGTAGACTATTATTACCCCTAAAGCCATCAACTTAAATTTGACAAACGGTCGTAATAAGCCTTAAATTATCAAGCTGCACAACCAAACTAAAACAGGAGATATAAAAAGCATGAGTGATACGCCAAACTGCCCGGAATGTGGTTCTGAATATTGCTACGAAGACGGCGCGTAACTATTCAGCGTAATTTTGATTCACCCGATAAATTCAGGCATTTCTCCCTTAAAGAGGAATTCCATAGCCAGG
>JAVVFD010000072.1:0-12526 GCA_032250935.1 bacterium | reverse complement strand
CCTTAAGGCGGGGGGAAAGCGTCTGCAGGAGGCCAAAGACAGGGGCGCTGACTGTATGGTAACGCCCTGTCCACTTTGTGATGTCTCGCTTGATGTATATCAGGGTGAGGCTGAAAAGCTTTACAAAAGAAAAACTCAGTTGCCTGTTTTTAACCTTTCCCAGTTAGTTGCACTGGCCCTGGGGGTTGAGATTGAGAAATTAAGCTTTAAAAAACATATGGTATCTCCACAAGATGTAGTAAATGCTGTGCTTGCAGGGTAGCTCAAGAGAATGCCGATATAAACTTAATATATTGAAGTATATACCATAGCTGCTTGTAGGGTTTGCTCCTACAATGGCGTTTCACTATTCCTACATTAAATTAGGTTTATGTCTGATTTCTTTTTTTCTTTTTTTACGCTAAACTCTTCTGTCTCATAATAAAGCAGTGTATAATGCTTAACCGGATGAAGCTAGGACGCCCTTGACAAGCCTATGCCGATGAATAAATTTAAAGTTGTATGGGGAGGTAAAGACGTTAATTAATATAAATCCTGCTAATCCTCAGGAAAGACTTTTAATAAAAGCTGCAGATATACTTAAAAAAGGCGGGGTTATCGCTTATCCTACCGACACCATATACGGTATCGGCTGTGATATTTATAACAAAAAAGCGCTGGAGAAAATATATCTCATGAAAGGGCGGGATAAACGCAAGCCTATGAGCTTTGTCTGTTCTGACCTCTCTCATATCAGCCGGTTTGCCAGAGTTTCAAATTCTGCCTACAGGATAATGAAGAGATGCTTGCCGGGCCCTTACACATTCATACTTGAAGCCTCAAGTGAGGTTCCAAAGATGCTGATGAATAAGCGCAAGACTGTAGGTATCCGTATACCCGACAACGAAATAACCCTGCAACTGGTGAAGCATCTCGGAAATCCGATTATTAGTACGAGCGCAAATATTACAGGAGAAGATGTTATTTCTGATCCCGTCGAAATTGAACTCTTCCTCGGCAAATTCCTTGATGCAACAATAGATGCAGGTGTTCTTGCAGGAGACCCTTCAACTATTATCGACCTTACCGACAATGTGCCGTCCCTTATAAGGGAAGGGGCAGGAGATTATAGTTGGTTAAAGTAATAGCGTAACAACCTTAGATCTTGATTTCTCATTTTAGCCCCAGTATGGTGAGGTGGCGTTCCTTATTTGCGGATTGACAAATTTCATGGCTAGTGGTAAGTTTTCCCGGTTAAAGATGGGTGTTTTAAGAGCCCATTGAAGAAGCCTGATAAAGTTTTTTTTCGACTATTCGGGTCTATATATATTTATTATTATTATGGAGGAGTGGTGGAAAAGACGGTCTTGATTATTGATGATGATGAAAAGCTTAGTAAGATGCTGGCCTTTCTTTTTATGGCGAAGGGGTTTAAGGTTGAATCTGCAAATAGCGGCCCTGCAGCATTTGAGGTCTTGGGAAGACTGAAGCCGAGTGTTTTGATTCTGGACGTTATGATGCCCGGAATGGACGGTTTTGAGGTATGTGGAAAGGTTAAGGACGACCCCGCTTTAAAGGATATTCCTATTATAATTCTTTCTGCCCTTTCTTCGGAGAAAAACAGGGAGAAAAGTATCTCGCTAGGCGCATATGCCTATTTCGAAAAACCTTTTAAATCATCAGAACTGGTTTCAAAGGCTGTTGAAGCGATTGAGGCTGCTTGATTTCAACGGTTTTTTGATCGTTATGTGAAGCGATTGCAAGTGTTTTTTTGTCTGCATTTTTGAAAGGATTTTATTCCCTATAAATTGTTATGAAATCAGGTGCCATGAAAAACTTGAAGATTCCTTTCCCCTATTCTCTATACACGCTAATCCTCCTTTTTTATCTTTTGGTCTTGAACCAGTTGCTTTTAGACTCTTTTATTCTTACCTTTTTGGTTGTAATTGTCGCCGGTATTTCATTTTATTCTCTTTTTACGCCTCCTGAAGAAGAAAAAAAAATAATGGATACTGCAGGGTCATCTGTCGATCTTATGCGCGAGAATGATTTAATCAAGGAAAATCTTCATAAAATAAAAACTTCCTTCATTGAACTTTGGGAAAAGACGTCAAATGTGAGTCTCGGCACTGATGCTCAGGTCTTTTCTCTTGAAGAGACTATGGTTTCAATAGAGGGTATAAGTGAATCGATTAAGAAGACCGTATCGATGGTTGACAAACTTTCCCCTTCTGCAAATAGCGCCTCTCAATCCGTAAATAGCCTTATTGAATCTACCTCTGAGATAAGTGCACATAATCAGGAAGTTCTTATTACTCTTGAAAAAGCTATAAAAGACATAAAGAATATGAGTTCTTCTGTAAACACTATAAATAGCAATTTTGAAAATCTTAGCGCTTCATCCAAGGACAGTGGTAAAAAAATAAAGGAGATAGACTCCTTTGCAAAAAAGATCGAATCCAGTGCCCTTGAGTCTTATAAGGTATCGGAGGATGTTGCCAAAGAGGCGGAGCATGGCGTTGTTTCAGTTAAAAAAACGATAGACTCCATGAAGAATATAAAGAATATCGTGACCGAATCATCCTCTGTTATTAAGACCCTTGGAGACCGCTCTGGAGAGATTGGTGATGTTGTTAAGTTTATAGACTCAGTTACGACCAGAATTAACCTTCTAGCTCTTAATGCCTCCATAATAGCTTCCCAGGCAGGTGAACAGGGTAAACCCTTTGCCGTTGTGGCAAGTGAGATGGAAAAACTGGCCAATCAGACCTCAAACTCTACAATTGAGATATCCCAATTGATAGAGGCGATACAGGAAATGGTGCAAAGTACAGTTCAGGCAAACGAGGTTGGAATGTGGGGCGTCGAGGAAGGGGTGGCGTTAGCAAGCAAGGCTGGAGATATTCTAGAAAGAATTCAGGACAGATCCGGTGATTCTGTTCGAATGTCAAAAGACAGCCTGTCCGCTACCTGTAAGCAGGTGAAGATGGCTGAAGATGTGCTTTCATTAATGGCAGAAGAGGAAAAAAATCTGAATATTGCAGGTGTGTCCATTGCGGAACATGTAAAGATTAGCAAGTCGGTAGATAAAGCTGCAAATATCATGATCGGCCTGACGGGAGATGTGAAGATTGCCATCGATAGGCAGCAAGCATCATCGAGGGATATATCTGATGTTATTAATGACGTAGTGCTTATGGTTGATGAACTTGCAGCCCTTACAAAAGAGCAGGGGCATGACAGCGAGCAAATAAAACAGGCCACAGAGATAATAAAGTTTATATCATCGGAGAATATCAACGCCATCAAAGAGCTTGCGGCATTGGTTGAGGGTATGAAAAACGAGCTCAATGGAAATTTTTCTCCCGCTTAGAGGCGATAATAATAGCTTTACACAGGAAGGTGTTTAAAGATGCTTGATGAATATATAGAAAAACTTAAAGCGGGTGATGAAATAGCACGGAGAGAGGCTGCGCGCAATCTTGGCTTAATTAAATCCGACAAGGGTTTAAGGGCCTTGCTCGATGCATTTGGAGATGACAGCTGGCTTGTCAGGGAGATGGCTGTTGAATCTATATTGAAGGTGGGAGATGAATCCGGCCTTGCCCTTTTTCTGTCGATCTTGAAAGATAAGGATGCCAGAGTCAGAAATTCAGCGGTAAAGATATTGACCGGACTTGGCGATCTCGCCATAGACGCGCTTACCAGATCTTTAGAAGATGATAATGATGATGTTATAAGGTATTCCGCCGATTGTATCGGTGATATAGGTAATAAAAGAGGTCTTGAGCCGCTCCTGGGGGCACTTGAAAGATCGCATGGAGATTCCAGATACTACATAATTCTTGCTCTTGGCAAGCTTGGAGAATGCGGCGCAGTGCCTGCACTTATAGACTGCCTTGATGAGGATATGTGGATACAAACGGCAGCCCTCGAAGCTCTCGGGAACATCGGAGACAGCAGGGCTGTTGATAAGATCATTGAGGTGATGCAGGGCGAGCTGTTTCTGGCTGCGCCTGCATGCGACGCCCTTGGAAAGATTGGAGAGGTGAGAGCCATTTCAGCAATTCTTGCCGCTATTGAAAGTGATAATGCTGAAGTTATATCCGCCGCTGTAAAGGCGCTTGTAAGAATAAAGGAAAGTAACAAGGATTTTGAACATAGTGATCTACTTGCCTACAGTTTTGATAAAAACATAATTGTAAAGAATCTCATATCTACACTTGGAAGCGATGATCCCGAGGCGAGAGGCGGCGCTGCCGTGGTGCTGGGGTGGTTAAAGGCGGAAGAGTCGGCCAAGTCGATTGCAGAGCTTCTCGATGATGAAGACTATGACGTGAGCAGGAAGGCGGGGGAGACCCTTGCAGCACTGGGAGGCGCTTCTGTTGATTCTTTGCTGGGATTTATGGACATTCCGGAAAAGAGGGCAAGGCTGCTTGCCATTCAGGCGCTGGAGGCGATAAAAGATGAAAGATCCATTACCTACGCCTTAAGAACTCTTGATGATGAGGATGAAGATATACGGATAGCGGCTATCAATCTGCTTGGCAAGATTGGAAATGCAAGTGCAGTAGACAGATTGCTTGTTTTTTTGGATGAATATTCCGAATTGATCAGAACAACGGCCGTAAAGGCCCTTGTAAATATAGGGATAGAAAAAAAGAGGCGTCAAGAACTCCTTGGCCTCATTGAGGGAGGCAGCGATCTCCTGAAACGGTCTATTGCGGAGATAATGGGCCTTCTAAAAGCCGATGAGGCAAGATCCGCCCTTGAGGCCCTTCTTCTGGATAAAAATAGCAGTGTTAAGCAGGCAGCAGTTTTTGCGCTTGCAGAGATAGAGGGCAGGGACGCTATGGGCTCCATACCGACAATGCTGCTTGGCAGCGAAGATCCGGTGCTTAGAAAGGCGGCAGCAATTGTTATAGGAAGGCTTGCAGATAAAAGGGGCGTGCAGCCTCTGATCCTGATGGCGCAGGATTCGGACCTGTGGGTCAGGTATCACTCTATTTCGTCGCTAACATCCCTGGGTGATGAGAGAGCCGTGGAGATTATGAAAAGATCCGCAAACGACCCCGCAGGCATTGTCAGGATTGCCGCCCTTAAGGGGCTTTTAAGGTTAGCCCCATCTGAAATAGATGAAACCCTTCTTTCAATGGAAAATGAGGATGATGCAGATGTTAGAAGAACCTTTCTGGAGGTTCTTTTAGAAAAGGGCACGAAATCGTCGGGAAAAATCTTTTTTAATGCCCTTCATGATGCGGCATGGAAGGTTAGGGAGCTTGCTGTTACAGCGCTTGGCGATTTTGAGGATGATGAAAGTCTCAAGGCCCTTGAAAAAATGCTGAATGATGAAGATTACTTTGTTAAAATGGCTGCAAAAACGGCATTGAAAAAAAGAGGTGCCAGTGCTCTTTGATTTTGGTGATCCTAAAAAAATTGGCAAATTAACTCTAGAAGATTTCACGGTATTCAGGGATTTAATTCTTGAAAAGTCCGGTATAAAGATACGGGATAACAGAGTTGATTATCTTGAATACAGGGTAAAAGAGAGGATGCTTGTTAATAGCCTCGTTGATTACCGGGAGTATTATTTTAAGTTGAAATATGATGAAGCAGGTCCCGATAGCGAACTGCAGGAGCTTATAAATCTTGTTACCGTTCATGAGACCAGTTTTTTCAGGCATCCGGATCAGTTGGATACGTTGAGAGACCTTGTCCTTAAAAGAATTATAGAGGATAAGGAAAAGACAGGTGATACTTCTCTTCGTATGTGGAGCGCAGTTTGTGCAACAGGAGAAGAACCGCTTACCCTTGCAATAATGATAAAGGAGCACTTCCCTCATCTCAGACACTGGTCCCTTTCCATTACTGCGTCGGATATATCTACCGCTGCACTGGATAAGGCAAAAAAAGGCGTCTTCGGGGACAATTCATTCAGGGCGCCACTGGAAGATATTAAAAAGAGGTATTTTAAGAAGGTTGACAGGCACTACCATGCTGTTGATGAAATCAAGAAAATGGTTGCCTATAGAATTGTTAACCTGAGCGATATTGATTCACTGGAAAAATATAGGGGTATGGATCTGATTTTATGCAGGAATGTATTTATTTATTTTCCAGATGTCGTGAAAGAGGCGATAGCAAGAAAATTTTATGATATTATGCCTAGAGGCGGGGTGCTCATACTTGGAAACGCCGAGGTTCTCGATGTAAAAAGGATACCATTCAAGTTGGAATTTCACAGGGGTGGCCCTGTTTATACTAAAGTATAGATACTTAGGAGAGGAGAAGAGATGGCAAAGAAAATTTTATGTGTCGAAGACTCACCGGCGACCCAGAAGTTTATTTCATTTACATTAAAGTATAAAGGCTACGATGTGGTAACCGCAAATGACGGTGTCGAGGGGATGGAAAAAATCGCCAATGGCACATATGACCTGATAATCCTTGATATAATGATGCCCCGGATGAACGGTTTGGAGGTGCTTAAGGAGATTAAGGGCAATCCTGAATTTTCAAAGACCCCTGTAATAATGCTGACAAGTGAAAAAGGGGCTGAAGACAGGGACTATGCCTTAAAGCTAGGAGCCAGTACTTTCTTGAACAAACCCTTTCAGCCACCCGAACTGCTTAGTGCCGTAGGTAAGGTGCTTGGGTAGCAGAGCTGCATGACTGGAGATAACAATATCCCTGACCTTAGTGAACTCTACGGAGAGTTTGTTTCCGAGAATAAGGAGATTCTTGAGAGACTGGCCAGGGAGCTGGTGACCTTCGAGAGTTCTCCTGAAGACCCTGATATTATAAACTCCCTTTTTCGGTCGGCCCACACCCTTAAAGGAAACGCAGGCTTTCTTGGCCTGAACGCTCTTGGCAGGATTGCTCATAAAATTGAGAATATTCTTGACAGTCTGCGAGATGGTACGCTTGCTTTTTTTCCTGAAATAAATGATGTTTTCTTTTCTGCTTTAGATGTTTCAAACCTTCTTCTTGAAGACTTTATTGGCGGCAAGGCAGAAGAAAGGGATATTTCCAGTATTATATCAGATATTGAAGCTTTGCAGGATGGCGGAAAGAAAGAGGTTCTGACTCCGCTGAAAGAAAAGATGGAATCTACTGTAGTTGATGAAGGTAGAAATAAGGGATCGCAGGAGGAAAGAGACGGCTCATCCATGAGGGTAAGCACGACTCGACTGGATAGAATGGTTAATCTGGTGGGGGAACTTGCTACAGGACGAAGCAGGCTTATTCAGATAAGTAATGAATTAAAGAATGAAGGTCTCATAGAGATCGCCGCTCAGATAGAGACAATATCTACACAGCTGCAAGATGAAGTTCTAGGTGTCAGGATGGTACCTGTTAAGGATCTGTTTAACAGGTTTTATAGGCTTGTCAGGGATACATCCCGAACACTCGGAAAGAATATAATACTTACTGTTGAAGGCGAAGAGACTGAACTTGACAAGAGTGTTATAGAGTTTCTTTATGATCCTCTGGTTCATCTCGTTAGAAATTGTATCGGACATGGTATAGAGGGGGAAGAGGAAAGGCTGCGTCTTGGAAAGAGAGGGGCAGGAACCATTAAGCTTAACGCCTACCATGAGCATAATAGTATATTTATAGAGATCAAGGACGATGGCAGAGGTCTAAATATTGCCGATATCAAGAGGAAGGCTCTTGAAAAAGGGCTTGCCGGCCCGGAGGAGATAGCCTCAATTTCGGATGCAGACGCCGCCCGATTTATTTTCTCATCGGGCTTCAGCACTGCCCAGGAGGTGGATTCCGTGTCAGGCAGAGGCGTTGGCATGGATGTAGTCAAGTCAAATATAGAGAAAATCGGTGGTGATGTAAGACTCGACTGGGAAGAAGGAAAAGGGACAACGGTAATGGTCAGGGTTCCACTTACGCTTGCCATTGTTCAGCTTTTTCTTGTCAGAGAGGGATCTCAGGTTTTTGGTATACCAATGTCCTACGTAGATGAAACCATTATGATTAAAGACGGCGACTTTGATTACATTAAGGGGCAGATGGTGCATATGATACGGCATCGGGCAGTTCCAGTACTCAAACTCTCCGAACTGTTTTGCCTTAAAGAGGAAGCTTTCGGTGTTTTTGGGCCACTTGCAATGAATACGGTCATACTGAATCATATGGGGATGAAGGCCGGAATTATTATTGATGAGTTTATGGGAAAGGTGGAGACGGTTATTAAACCGCTCGGCGCCTTTTTGGAGAGTCTTTCCCCTCCCCCTGAAGGTATATCCGGCGCCAGTATACTGGGTACGGGAGAGATTGTGCTTGTTCTGGATGTTCCTACTCTTTGGAAGGGACTTTAAATATTGTAAATATATGGTTAATTTTGGAGGAATAGTATGTCGTTTTTAAATAATTTGAAGATACGGAATAAGCTGCTTTTAATGATGTTTTTTCCACTTGCCGGTCTTATGTATTTCGCCTCGACCGGGGTTATAGATAAATACAAAGTATCGGAGGATATGAAGGACCTGCAACTTCTATCCGATCTGGCTGTCAGGATAAGTGCCCTTGTGCATGAAACGCAAAAAGAGAGGGGAAGGACAGCCGGTTACCTGGGCGCGAAGGGTAAAGAGTTTGTAAACGAACTCCCCGCCCAGCGTAGCTCCACCGATAAGAGGATAACCGATCTAAGGGGGTTTTTACAGGGCTTTGACAGCGTCGACTTCGGGGAGGAGTTCAAGGGAACTCTCGAAAGAGGACTTAATTCTCTTGACCAGATAGAAAAAAAGAGGGTCGCCGTAAGTGATCTGAAGATATCTGCAGATGAGGCCATAGGATATTACACTGATATGAACGCGGCATTTTTGGAATCTATCGGTTTTATAGGTAAGCTGAGTAATAATTCGGAACTGTCTATTATGATAGCGGCCTACGTGAGTTTCCTTCAGGGTAAGGAAAGAGCCGGAATCGAAAGGGCAGTTATGAGCAATACATTCGCAGCTGACAGGTTTGGCCCCGGCATGTTCAATAAATTCGGTTCACTGGTAGAGGCTCAAAATACCTATACGAAGGTATTTTCATCCTTCGCTTCAGCCTCGCAAAGAGAGTTTTATCAGAGCAAGATGCAGGGTGAATATGTAGCAGAGGTCTTGAGGATGAGAAAAGTGGCCTTTGAGAAGGCTTCAGAAGGTAATTTCGGCATAGATGCAAGCTACTGGTTCAGGATGATTACGGGAAAGATCAATCTTTTAAAGGAAGTTGAAGACAGGCTGTCAACAGATCTTGAATCCAGGGCCGCATCCTTTAAGAAGCAGGCTTGGGCAGAGCTCGTTCAATATCTGGTTGTGACTGTCTGCGCCATTCTTTTTGCCGTCATAGTTTCGTTTTTTATAAACAACGGCATAACCATGCCTATAGTTATCCAGAGGGAGTCCATGGAAGAGCTGGCATCAGGTGCGGGTGACCTTACGCTCCGTCTTGATGTGTCCGGGAAGGATGAGGTAGCCGAGGCGGCAATAGCATTCAATAATTTTATGGACGGTCTTCAGGAGATGATCAAGGATATTAAGGATGCCTCGAACAGCATTGCCTCGGCATCCGAGCAGATATCAAGCTCTACGGAGGAGCTGGCGGCAGGAGCTGATAATCAGTCAAGGCAGTCTAATGAAGTGGCGGCGGCTATAGAGGAGATGGCCTCTTCCGTTCAGGCAACATTCTCCAATGCGCAGAAATCTCTTGAGGTGTCAAGGAATACGGCCGAGACAGCGTCAAAAGGAGGAGAGATCGTTTCCAACACTATGGGCGGCATGTCCAGGATAGAGCATGCCGTTTCCGAGTCCGGCGATAAGGTAAAGAAGCTCGGAGAGAGATCTATACAGATTGGAAAGATCGTTGGCGTCATAAAGGAAATCGCGGCTCAGACTAACCTCCTTGCCCTCAATGCCGCAATAGAGGCGTCCCGCGCCGGTGAGCATGGCCGGGGTTTTGAAGTTGTAGCCGAGGAGATAAGAAAGCTTGCCGAAAAATCGGCGGACTCTACGCTTCAGATTACTGAGATAGTGGAGGAGATACAGTCAGATACCTCTTTAACCGTGGCCTCAATGAATGAAGTGACCCGCGAAGTTGAAGAGGGAACGAAATTATCCAATGATACCGGTGATTCCCTTCAGGAAATAATAAAGCAGGTCAAGGGGACTGTCGATTCCATAGAGATGGTTGCCGAGGCGTCCAAGCAGCAGGCGTCCGTGTCGGATGAGGTTGCGGCATCGGTAGAGAGTATTGCGAGTATTACGAGAGAGACGGCAGCTGGTTCTGAAGAGATTGCCCAGACCGCTCAGGAACTTGCCAGGCTTGGTGATAATCTGAAAAGGTTGACAGAACGCTTTAAGATATAGGGGTATTGTTTATGGCTGAGATAGAAGACAGGAATGATACCGTCAATAAAACTGTTCTGAAGTTTATAACCTTTGGGCTGGGCAGGGAAAAGTTCGGTATAGCTATTGATAAGGTAAAGGAGATCATCGCTGACTACGAGATAGTCCCTTTGCCCAGAACGCCTGATTTTATCGAGGGGATTATAAGTCTTCGAGGTGATATCATACCGGTTGTAGAGATGAGGGCTCGCTTTGATATGCCTCCCAGGGAGGATGATGAGGAAACCAGGGTCATAGTTCTTGAGATGAGGGACTTTGCCGTAGGAATACAGGTCGATAATGTCTATGAGGTATTAAAGCTGGCAGAGGATGCCATAGAGCCTCCCCCCAGGTTTATGGCAGGGCTAAAAGGTGATTATATAGACGGAGTTGCAGAGGCAAAGGGAAGACTGACTATTATCTTAAATCTGGACGAGATATTTTCAACTACCGAAAAAATAGCCATGAGGGAAGGTGTCGATTCTGGTGTTGATATTGTCACTGATGTTGAGACAGAAATGCCAAGGCAGGAAGCTGCTCCTCCCACACCCACATCGACGACTAAGGGTGAACCTCGGCGGCCGACTGTAACGGTATCGCTATCGGGTCAGATCGGTATAAGGGGAAAGAATTACTATGTTGGTAAAAAATATGCCGGTGACGATGTTTCTATAGAGGAAGCAGGAAGTGGGGTGAAAGTTTTCTTTGAAGGGGTAAAAATTAAGGAATTTAAGGCTTGAAGCTGAACAGATGGCTGAAATAATCTCCATATCAAATCAGAAGGGTGGCTGCGGGAAGACTACAACGGCAGTTAACCTGTCCGCCGCACTTGCCCTTACCGGTAAAAAGGTCCTGCTAATAGATCTTGACCCTCAGGGCAGTGCATCTCTTACCTTTGGTATCAATATAGAAGATATACTTATCTCCATGACGGACGTCCTTCTGGATGAAGACCTTGACTTTGAATATAATATTTTTAAAAAAGGGAATATTCATATAGCTCCGGCCACACTTTCTCTTCATAGAGCGGAACTTGAGATGATGGATATGGACAGGCATGAAGAGAGGCTAAAGAGAAAGCTTGATAAGATCCAGCATCGTTACGATTATGTAATTATCGATTGTCCCCCCCGCATGGGTATACTTGTTTCAAACGCGCTTGCTGCAAGCAGGTGGATAATTGTTCCCGTAGATGTCGGGTTTTATTCCCTGGTCGGCTTGAGGCAGATCCTGAAAAAAATTGAAGAGATCAGGGTCTTTAACGGGGAGCTTCAGATAATGGGTTTTTTAATTGTCAGGTATGATCACAGGAATATGCTCTCAAGGCAGGTACAAGATAAACTTAAGCACTCTTTTCCAGATAACACCTTTGATACATGTATAAGACCGAATATCCGGCTGGCAGAGTCTCCAAGCTACCAGAAGACCATATTTGAATATGATAAAAGCAGCCACGGTGCTGAAGACTACTACCGCATGGCAAAAGAGGTAATAGCATGGCAAGGGTAAAGGGCGGATTGGGCGAATCTTCGCTCATCGAAGATTTAACAAAGCCTATAAGCTTTCATATATCGGAGTCGCTTGAACCTCCACCTGAGTTCAACAGGCGAAAGCCTGCCCCCAAGGAGACGTCAGGGGAGACCCCCGGGGAGGCAATATCTGAAGAAAAGCCATTGCCTCAACTTATTTTGGAGAAAACCGCTTCTATGACGGAAGGTGAGGGCCTGCAGATTGTGTTTCATCTTGACTGCAGTCGGGATTCACTTCTCCTTGAAAGCGCTGCCAACTCTCCAGGTTCTGGTTGGAGAATCACCTCTGTTAGTGGAAAAGAGGGCGTATACCGGAAAATTGCCTGGAAAGATTCTGCTTTTTCCGCTTTTGAGGCAGAAGACGTTATTGACCGTCAGACCGCTGCTATCTGTCTTGTTGAAGTTGTTTCTGATGAAAGTTTTCTCAATTTTTCATCACTGGATGATTTTTTTGAGTGGCTGGAGATTTGATAGACTGTTGCTTTAAGAAAAAACAAATATATGCGGCGGCACTACAGTCGAGAGACGTAATTACCTTTTATTGTCGCAGTGCGCTAGTTTAAAACTATGCACTTTCAGTGCAAGGCTTTCAGCAATGGTTTACACCCACAGGGCATAAGTTTTGTTTGAGCA
>JAVVFD010000071.1:0-12645 GCA_032250935.1 bacterium | reverse complement strand
ATCGAATCGGGCAATATGGATATTCAATATACAAGCGTTAATCTGGAAGAGCTTATCCAAAGAAGCACCCTTTTTTTCAAGGAAAAAATACTGAACAACAAATTGAAACTGTCCGTTGAAATTGGCCTGAAAACCGACTGCCTTGAGGCTGACGAAAGGCTCATCAAGCAGTTAGTGGTTAACCTCATTGCAAATGCTGTTAAATTTACGCCTGAAGGCGGATCGATTGTTGTTGGAACCAAAAAAGATGGAGACAACTCCAACAACGACGGTATGATTGAAATCTACGTCAAAGACACAGGCATAGGGATAAAAGAAGAAGACAGGTATCTCCTCTTCGAACCATTCAAACAGATTGAATCGGTTTATACTAAAAAATATGAAGGCACCGGCCTTGGCCTTGCGCTATGCAAGGACATAGTTGAACTGCACGGGGGTGAACTTAAAGTCACAAGTGAATGGGGTAATGGAAGCTGCTTTTCCGTTACGATCCCTGAAAAACAGTCATCAAGGTCAACATGAAGAAGATCCTGGTTGTAGATGACAACATATTTAATATAAGGCTTGTTGAGGCTATGATGGAACCGCATTATGAATTAATTACAGCCCAAAACGGTCTCGAAGGGATAGAAAAGGCCAGAGAAGAGACTCCCGACCTCATCTTGATGGATGTACAGATGCCTAAGCTGAACGGCATTGCATCCATGAAAGAGATAAGAAAAATTGATCGACTTAAAGATGTGCCTATCGTGGCGTATACAGCCGTTGCAATGAAGGGCGATAAGGAAAAATTATTGCAGGATGGCTTTGATGATTATCTGGCAAAGCCTATTTCGATTTCAAATCTCGTTGAGCTTGTAAATAAACATATAGGCTGAATCAATAAGATAACTCTATAAACAAAAAGTTGTAAAAGATTAAATATGCGAATCTTAAAAGATCTTTTTGAGAGCAATAAAAATTGGGCAAAAAAAATAAAGGAATCCGACCCTGATTTCTTTACACGGCTCTCTAAAGTACAAAACCCTGAATATTTATGGATCGGTTGTTCTGACAGCCGCGTGCCGGCAAATGAAATTATCGACATGATGCCGGGCAAACTCTTTGTCCATAGGAATATTGCCAATATTGTAGTTCATACAGATCTTAACTGCCTCTCCGTTATTCAATACGCCGTAGAAGTATTAAAAATCAAGCATATCATCGTCTGCGGTCATTACGGTTGCGGAGGCATTCAGGCGGCAATGGACAACAAGGAGCATGGATTAATCGATAACTGGCTTAGACATATTAAAGATGTATATCGCTACCACGAGGCCAAACTCGACGCAATTACAAACCATCAGGAAAGGATTGACCTGCTATGCGAACTTAACGTAATTGAGCAGGTATCCAACATCTGTCACACAACGATAGTGCAAAATGCCTGGAAATCAGGACAGAAAGTGGCGGTTCATGGATGGATATATAATATTAAAGATGGAATATTAAAAAATCTGGATGTTTGCATAACCAATAAAGATGAAATATCCCAGACTCACCGAATGAAATAATTTGGCCTTCTATCATATATAAGTCAGCATCGCAATTATTTTAGCCTGTCACTCCCGTGAAAAGAGGAATCCAGAAAATAAGGTAAATGGATTACGGAAGATATATCTTTCATGATTATAAAGAAGCAAATGCTGAAAAACAGCCTGCTGAAACAATAAATCTACCCACTCTTTAGATTCCCATGCAAAAAACCCTTACAGATATCAAGGAAAGAGAGGAAGCGCTTCACCCTTCACGCTCGTTTATCGTGCAGGCCCCTGCCGGCTCAGGCAAAACAGAACTGCTCATAAGACGCTATCTCACCCTTTTGGGATGCGTAGACAGGCCGGAGCAAATTATTGCCATCACCTTTACAAAAAAAGCTGCCGCCGAGATGCACTGCCGCATAATTAAATCGCTTGAGCTTGCGGCCGGCGCTGAAAGACCTTTATCCCAGCACGAAAAAAAGACATTCGATCTTGCTCAAAGAGCCCTTAAACGGGATAAAGAAAAAGGCTGGAGGCTGCTTGAAACTCCGGGCAGGCTGAAAGTTCAGACTATAGACTCTCTTTGCGCCTCACTAACTCGCCAGATGCCGATATTGTCCGGCCTTGGAGGGCAGCCGGGGATAAGCGAAAAGCCGGAAAAACTCTACAGGAAAGCGGCAAGGCGGACTATAGCTCTACTTGAGGAGAAGGGGGAAGACGCCGAATCGATCGCAAGGGCCCTTAAGCACCTGGACAACTCCTTCTCCAACCTGGAAAAACGGATAATGGCCATGCTTGCAAGGCGCGACCAGTGGCTAAGACATGCAAAACTGAAGCAGAATATAGACAATGAGCTACTCAGAGACTACCTTGAAAACTCCATACATAATCTGGCAAAAGACTGCCTCGACAATATAGAAAAGCAATTTGCATCTGACCCTGGCGGCAACCTTATTAATGAGCTGACGGCGTTCGGAGCATATGCAGCTGCAAACCTCATTGCCGACAATAAAAAAAACGCCATCTGCGCCCTCGCCTCGCCGCTTCGGAAGGGCGCTCCCCTCAAGGAGGTCTACCTGCACTGGCTGGGCGTGAGAGAGCTGCTCCTTACAGGAAAAAATGAACTCAGAAAGGCCGGCGGCGTCACCAAGGGGATCGGCTTTCCGGCTGACAAAAGTGATGAGGCGGCGGGGATGAAGCAGGGATTTCAGCAGCTGCTTGAACTCTTTGAGGGGAAGGATCGTCTACTTGGCCTGCTGGCCAGGACATTGGAACTGCCTGAGCTAAGCTATGAAGAATCGGAGTGGGAGATACTAAACGACCTCCTCCACCTCCTTCCCCTTGCGGAAAGACAGCTTATGAAATGCTTTTCCGAAGAAACCCTTGTCGATTTTCAGGCCATATCGGCGGCGGCGCTGGAATCTCTGGGCTCACCTGAAAGCCCTACGGACCTTATGCTCACCCTTGATCTGAAGATTCAGCATATCCTTGTTGATGAATATCAGGACACATCCAGGACGCAGCTGCAGCTTCTTGAGGCGCTGACAAGGGGATGGGAAGAAGGGGACGGAAGAACCCTCTTTGTGGTTGGAGACCCGATGCAGTCCATATATCTTTTCAGAGAGGCCGAGGTGGGCCTCTTTTTAAGGGCTTCTAATGAAGGGATAGGCAATGTGAAACTAAGGCAGCTCACCCTTAGAAGCAACTTCAGGTCACAGGAAGGGATAATAAAATGGGCAAACGGCACATTCAAATCGGCCTTTCCAAAAGAAGAAGACAGCTTTACAGGCTCCATAAGGTATGAACATTTTGACGCCGTCCTTGAGCCGCTTGAAGGAAGCGCCGCTAATATCAGAATATATGAAGGCAGGGATGATGAAAGGGAGGCCAGAGAAGTGGCAGAGCTTGTGTCACAGCTTAAAGAAAAGCATGCAGATGAAACCATTGCCATCCTTGCGCGCTCCCGATCTCATCTGGGCAGGATAATAAATGAATTAAAAATTATAGATATTGACTTCAAGAACACCGACATCGATCCTCTCTCCGAAAAACCTGTAATCCAGGATCTTTTTTCCCTCTTGAGGGCGCTCATGCATCCCATGGACAGGACGGCATGGCTTGCCGTATTACGTGCTCCCTGGTGCGGCATGACACTTACCGACCTGCACTCTCTTTGTAATGACGATCCCAAAAGCCCGATATGGGCCTTGATGAATGATGAAGCCAGGCTTAAAAAGCTAAGCCCCGACGGCAGGGAGAGGATAGCTTCGATAAGGGGCAAACTTGAAGGGGCGCTTCCCCTTTGGGGGAGGATGAAGCCAAGGATAATACTGGAAGGCCTCTGGATTGATATAGGGGGACCGGCCTGCGTGGATGATAATTCCATGAAGGATGGAGGCGCTTTTTTTGACATGATAGATCAACTATCGGAGGCCAGCTCTATAAATTCCATAGAAGATATTAAAGCGGGAATAGAAGGTCTCTATGCCGCAGGCATCGGCAAGACAGACAACCCTGTCGAGATAATCACAGTGCACAAGGCAAAGGGGCTTGAATATGACCACGTCATCATTCCAGGCTTCGGAAAACCACCCCGCAACCAGGAAAAGCCGCTCATACACTCCATGGAAAGAGGGAAAGACCTGCTCCTTGCTCCCATAGAAGAGACGGGCAGGAAAAAGGGAAAAACCATATACAACTACCTCACTAAAGTCAGATCAGAAAAAGAGCTCCTTGAACTAACGCGGCTGCTATATGTTGCTGCGACAAGGGCAAAGAAAAGACTATATCTATTTGGCCACGTCAAGGGGGTCGATGGTGAAGAAATAAAGACAGAATCAAAGTCATTCCTGTCTGCCATAAAAGATATTATAAGACCCGATATGATAGAGGCGGCCCCGATTAAAGACGAAATCAAGGACGGCATTGAAACTGACACTAAACATGAAGATACCCTTTCACTGGACTTAAAGAGGCTACCTTCCGGGTGGAAGGCTCCCGAACCTTATGAAGACATAGAAGTGGAGATAAAAGGCAGGCCTGATATATATCCTGAAGAAAGGCTTGAATTTGACTGGGCCGGAGAGGCGATAAAGCGCCTCGGCACTGTATTGCACAACTATTTTTGCGTAATTACCGGTGACGGGATAAACAGCTGGAGCATAGACAGACTAAAGGATGAGAAGGGCAGGATAGCCTCATCGCTTCAGGCGCTCGGCCTAAGCCGCAGTGATGCAGCGCCCATGGCCCGGGAAGGGGTGGATATACTCATATCCGCCTTAAGTGACCCACGCGGCAGATGGATACTGGATAACCACAGCGAGTCTGCGGCAGAACTCCCGCTGACGGCGATTATAGGGGGAAGGATAGTCCACAGGGTCATAGACAGGACCTTTGTAGACAAAGAAGGGACAAGATGGATCATAGATTACAAGATCAGCCGTCACAAGGGAAGCGACATAGACAGATTCCTCAAAAGTGAAAAGGAACGATACAAAGACCAACTGGACGGCTACGAAAAGATCCTGAAAAACGGGGGAGAGACAAGAGTAATTAGAAAGGGGCTCTACTACCCGGCCCAAAAAGGCTGGATCGAATGGTAGGGACAACTTTCCCTTTCCCTGCTCAGACATAATTTGACAATCCCCAATTAATTGATAACCTTATAATATGAAAAAGAAACTGCTCTTCATTCTCGCCGCAATACCTTTTTTCCCGGCCTCTTTCCCGGGCATGTCCCATGCCGCCATAAGTAGCGGATGCCTGAACTGCCACCAGTATGCCGGACTGGTCATTTCCAAAAAAGATGGGGGGTTCAGGGCTGTCCATATAGATGCCGAAAGATATTTCACATCTCCCCACGGCGAGCTTGATTGCAGGGATTGCCACGTCGGGGTGAGCGAGATGCCGCCGAAAGAAAAGCCGGCCATTGATTGCAGGACCAGGTGCCACAAGGGGAAAAAAGAGAAAGCTCTGGTAGAGGCCTACCCCTTAGGCAAGCTTCACGAAGGGGAGCAATCGATGATCACATACATAAAGGACAGCTCCCCCTGCAAGATCTGCCATGAACTTTACCCCCATAGCAGGAACAAATTCACAAGTGCCGCACTAAACAGGCATGCCGCGCTAATCGTCTGTGAAGTCTGCCACCTGGACAGGAAAGGATTGAAAAATGTTGGCTATGGATGGATAGCTGTAGAAGAGGTGAAATTCAAGGGAAGCTTCTACGGTTCGTTTTACGATGACAAAAATAAAAAGCTGCGTGGAGCCGGCCCTTCAATATCACGTATCGGCATATTCAGCAAGGGATGGTTTACATCAACAGCTCTGATGAAGAGCTGGGACAGCGAAAAAGCGAGTAACCTCGGCATAAACGAGTCGGGCTGGAATTCCGAAGAGGTGGTCATAGCGATGAACTATTTTCACGAAGGCACAATGAAAATGGTGACGGCAACGGCCTGCTCAGAATGCCACAGATCGGGAGGGCTTATTGACTTCAGTGCCCTCGGTTTCAGCGATGAAAGAAGAAGTGAGCTGGAAAATATGAGGCTTAAAAGAACCATGTCCAATTACAATGAGTTCCATATGCCCAACATATTCGGGCGCTGAATCCACCGCCCGGTTCAAACTTTCAGGACAGCTTTAAAAAATGGGAGGTGAATTATCACCTCCCTGAAAGCAGCTTTTTAGCAACTATTTTATCAATATCAATTAATCTGCGTCCGGCCTTGGTGTCTCGTCCGTAGAGGCAGGCAGAATCGGATATATTATTACCGGCTTCTTCCCTTTAAGGCTTCCCAGAAAGGCCACCAGATCGCTCGCCTCATTGTCCGACAGATCAACATCAAGCTGGGTCTTGCCCATGATCTGAACGGCCTCTTTCAAAGACCATACAGCGCCGTTATGGAAGTAAGGGGCTGTCTGGGTAATATTTCTAAGCGTCGGGACCCTGACGAGGCCTTCTTCATTCCCTTTGAAATCTCCCACATTAGCGTACTTATAGGGGTTGTCCGTCACGGGGAAGGGCTGCATGCTGCCGCCTCCGATGCCTACCCCGTTATGGCAGAGAGAACACCCCTTGTCAATAAAGACCTTGAGGCCGTTTTTCTGCTTTCCGGTGAGGGCCTTGTCATTGCCGCTTAAGAATTCATCAAAATCCGAAGGAGTAACCAGTGTTCTTTCGAAGGCGGCTATGGCCTTCGCTATGTTGTCGAAATTTACAGGGTCTTTATCCTTTGGAAAAGTATTTTTAAATTCACTGACATAGTCTGGAATAGACTTGATCCTGCCTATAACGAGTTCAGGAGGGGAAGCCATCTCGGGTCCTGCTTCAATCGGCCCCTTGGCCTGTTCTTCCAGGCTCAGGAATCTGCCGTCCCACATCTGGACGGCATTAAATACGGCATTATAAACGGTAGGTGACCCAAGGTTGTGTGGATTAGATGTCCACTTGTGACCGATGGCGGAAGCAACTCCGTCCACACCGCCTGTTGCCAGGTTATGACAGGTATTGCAGCTTATAAGACCGCTTTTGGAGAGTCTCGGGTCGAAAAAAAGTTTCTTGCCAAGCCCAACCTGCCTTTCATCGGGATTACCTATCAGCTTGTTAAGCGCCCTCTTATCCACCGGGATGGCAGCCAGCCCAGCCTCCCTCGCTTCCTTCATCAAGTCGGCAGCGAATGAAACATTTGCGTCAAGCAGCAGTATTGCCGATAGAATCATGACTCTTTTCATCTTAAGCTCCTCCCTTTTCAATATATTTATTTTCCAAAATATCTCTTCAGAAGCCCTTCAAAGGCCTGACGGCTCATGGCAAGGTACATTCCGACCTTTGATTTTCCGAGTCCGCCTATTTGAGCGTCAGTTCCACGTAACTGATCCTGTCGGGTTGATCTTTCACCTTAAAACCCATCCGCTCGCAGATCTTCAGCATCCCCTTGTTCTCCGTCAGCACCTGCCCGTAGATGATGTTGAGCCCCTTCTCCTGTCCGAAGCCGATGAGCATATCCACCAGTTTGTTGCCGAGCCCCCGTCTCTGGTAGTTGTCGTGAACTACGACGGCGTATTCCCCCTTTTTGAAGTCGGGCTCGATGATGAGCCTCCCGATCCCTACGATCTTTCTCTCCCCTTCCTCCTTCAACTCGGCCACGATAGCGATCTCCCTGTCGTAGTCGATGTTGCAGAAGCGGGTGAGCATCTCGTGACTGATCTTCCTGATCACCTGGAAGAAGCGGTATCTCAGCGCCTCTTCGGATAGCGTACTCAGCATCTCCTTCTCCAGCGGTTCGTCCTCGGGGCGGATCGGTCTGAGGAGCACCTCCCTCCCGTCGGACATCTTCCAGGGGGTAATGTAGCGCGTCGGGTAGGGGGCCATGACGAGGTGGGAGTATGCGGACTCGCCCTCCCTGTAGCGCTCGTCGATGATGATCCGGGCGTCGAGAGCAAAGGGGGCGCCTTTCGAGATGGCGAGGGGGTTGATGTCGAACTCGACAATCTCGGGGAAGTCGACGATAAGGCGGGAGAAGCTGACGATGACCTGCTCCATCCGGTCCATGTCCGCCGCCTGCCTTCCCCTGAAGCCGCTGATGAGCTTGAAGGCCTTCGTTCCCTCCATGAGCCTTCTCGCAAGGGTCTGATTGAGAGGGGGGAGCCCAACGGCGAAGTCCTGGAAGAGCTCCGCCTGCACCCCTCCCATGCCGAAGAGGATAACTGAGCCGAAATCCTTGTCCCTCTTCGCCCCCAGGATGATCTCGTAGTCGATCTCCTCGATCATCTTCTCAACGGTCACGCCGTCGATGCGCGCATCGGGATGGCCCGCTTTCACCCGGTCGAGCATCGCGTCATAGGCAGCCCTGACTTCCCCCTCGGAGCAGAGGGCTCCGCTTACCCCCTTAACATCGCTCTTGTGTGTTATGTCCGGCGAAGATATCTTGATGAGAACCGGAAAGCCGAGGTTCCGGGCGAGCGACGCAGCATCGGCGGCATCGGCCGCCAGATGAGTCTCGGCAACGGGGATGTCATATACATGGAGAAAACTCTTGGAATCCTTTTCTGAAAGTATCTTCACCCCCTCTTTCAGGCTTCGTTTAATGAGGGCCTTCAGGTGGTGCGTGGGGGGCGCCTGATCGAGGGGGAGTTCGGCAGGAGTCTCGTAGAGGAGCTTCAGGTTTCGTCCGTAACTGAACATACTCATATAGGTCCTGACTGCCTCCTCGGGCGTAGCGAAGGAGGGGATGTCATTCTCAAGAAAGAGCTCTCTCCCTTTCCCGGCCTCCCGCCCTCCCATCCATACCGTTAGGACCGGAATGTAGGCATTCCCGGCGATGCTTGACAGGGTGCGGGCAAGATCGACCGTCCCGGCCGTTCCCTGGGGGGTGTAGATGACCAGTACGCCGTTTACCTCTTCGTCTTCAAGGCAGGTTTTCAGCGCTTCCACATATCTATCCTCGTCGGCATCCCCCAGTATGTCGACGGGGTTGGCCCTGCTCCAGTAAGAAGGGAGGAGGGCGTCGAGCCTTTTCATGCTTTCACCGGAAAGAGCGGCCAGCTCCCCGCCGAGATCTATGACGGTGTCCGTCGCCATCACTCCGGGCCCCCCCGCATTGGTGATGATTGCCAGTTTCGGGCCGTGGGGAAGATATCTCGAATCGAGCGCCTCTGCGGCGTTGAAGAGGTCTGAAATCTCGCTTACCCGGACCACCCCCGCCCGCCGGAAGGCCGCTTCGTAGACGTCGTCGTCTCCGGCCATGCTCCCCGTATGGGACGATGCGGCACGGGCGCTCTCGGTAAACCTGCCCGGTTTGAGGATAATGATCGGCTTGCTGCGGGCAAAGCCCCTTGCCGCGCTCATGAACTTCTTCGCATTCCCTACGCTCTCCATATATATCATGATGCTTTTGGTGTGGGGATCTTCGCCCAGGTAGTCGATGAGGTCGCCGAAATCGACGTCGAGCATAGAGCCCAGGGAGGCGAACATGCTGAATCCCACGTGCGAATCTACGGCCCAGTTGAGGATGGCGCTCCCGAGCGCCCCGCTCTGGGAGAGGAAGGCGATCTTCCCCTTTTCCGGAGCCACTTTTAGAAAGGAGGCATTTAGTCCCCTGTTGGGAAGGATGACTCCGAGGCAGTTGGGACCTACGATCCTGAGGCCGTACCTCTCCCTGACGGCTATTAATCTCTCTTCCAGCATTTTCCCTTCGCTCCCCACCTCCCTGAAGCCGGCCGAGACGACGATTACCCCCTTGACGCCCGCCTTCCCGCAGGCCTCCGCAATTTCCGGCACGGTAGCGGCGGGTGTGGCGATGATTGCCAGGTCTACCTTCTCGGTTATACTTCCCACATCTGGATAACACTTAAGCCCCGACAGCGTCTCTCTGCCTGGGTTGACGGGGAAGAGACGTATATCTTCGGAGGCTGCCAGGTTGTCCAGCAAGGTTTTCCCGACGGAACCTTCCCTGTCCGTGGCGCCTATCAATGCAACTGTTTCTGGGGTGAAGATACTCTTCATCGCTAATTATTTTCCTTAAACTCGCTTTTCTGCCTTGATACAGACAAATCCGGCATTTTTCTCATCTCCTCCAACCGGCTCTTCAGCCTTTCGTGATTCCTCGGGTCCTTTCAAAAGGGCGCTCCTTTCAAAATGTTTCCGGCATACATCAAGCTTACATCAATATTCATGAATGTCAACAAGTGTGCCCGCGCCTAAAGATTTGGATGTTCCGCCTTTTTGAGTTATAGTTTCTGCAACTATTATTGTGAGTTTTTTGAGTATGGACCTGAATTATCAAGCAATAGGTCTAATCCACACCCCCTTCAAGGAGGTCGAAGGGATGCCGATTCAGCCTTCGGGAACTTCAGGGATTAAGGGGTAAATGAAAAAGAGCAATACCTGTCGCTTGATTACTGTTTGCCCTTTAAAATCAATGTGCTATAGTTCCAAATCATGGAAGAGGCCAGGAAAAGGAACTGATCGAACGGCTGATCAAGATTATTGATAGCCAGATCGACAGGCTGGTTTATGAGCTTTATGGCTTGACGGAGAAGGAGATCAGGGTGGTGGAGGGGGGCAATTGAGTATTGGGTCCCCAATATTTATTCGCAACCCCCCTTCCCCTTTTCACTCTTGATTTAATCAAGTCAATAAAATATTATTTGGATAAAATTTCACCGCCGCAAGAGAATGACTATTTAGCGGTATACTATGTCACATGCTGATACGCCCAAGGGACGGGAAATTTAACCCTGAGGGATTAAACTTTATTGGTTGAGTCAAACATGACAAGAGATATTGATCCCGACAAGTCTATTTTTCCAATTAGTGTTGCTGCTGATATATTGGAAATTAATCCACGCACACTCAGAATCTATGAGGAAAAAGGTCTGATCAAGCCATCGAGAACGGACGGCAACAGGCGTCTCTATTCTCTACGGGACATCAGCCTGCTGGAGTATGTGCATTACCTGATCCAGATCAAGAGGGTCAATGCGTCAGGTGTCAGGGAAATACTGTCAATTCTTGAAACATTACCTGAAGATCTTCGCAATGATCTGGCTACCCGTATTGAGAAGAAAATAAAAAAACTCCCTGAAGAGACACTGGAATCCTATAAAAAAGGTGATGAAGATATTCTTTGATATTCTTTCGATAAGTACTCCCTCCTATTTTAATATCTTCATAAAAGAAGCTTAAAGTTAAAATCCAGAAAGTAAACTTCCCCGTCAAAAATAGCCATTAAAAATGTGTCGCAGATTTTTTTACCTGCTTGTCTGCTAGCTGTCATGCTGTATGCAACGTATATTTTTTGCTATGATTTGAGAAACATAGCTGCATAAATAAAGGTAGTTAATTTGCACTGTCTCTGTATATTTGCTATGATTGTTCGAAAGCAAAGGGAAAGCGTGACATTACTAGCAGTTCCTTAAGTAAAAACAAAACTATGAAACAGCTTGATAGAGACATAAATCACCTTGAAGATTTAATTCAAAAGAAAGACCTCTCAAAGGCTAACAGGCTTGCAGACAGTCTTCTGGAAGTAGATACTTACGATGTAAGGGTCCTTAACCTTTCGGCGCGGGTGAAGCTGCTTTTAGGTGAGTTGAAAGAGGCAAAGTGGCTTGCTGAGATGGCCTGCGTGAAAGATAATTGTATCATCGAAGCGCAGTACATGCTTGGATTTTGCCACCAGCGGTTGGGAGAGTTCAGGGAGGCTGCCGACGCATATTTTGATATTATCAAAAAAGCGCCGTCAAGTGCCTTTGCGCATTTCAAGTTGGGAGAATCACTCAACATGAGCGGAAAAAAGGAAGAGTCCATTCGGGCATACCGGAGGGCCGTTGAACTGGATCGTGACGGTGACATAGCGGCTCTTGCTGAAGCTGAGGTGCTCCGATTAAAAGAGGAGAATTAAAGGGGTGAAATTGTGTCAGACGATGTGGTGCATCTTGAGGGTGTTGTGGAAGACATAAAGGGACACTCTTTCTTTACGGTGAAACTTTCCTGTGGAGATTGTGTCCTGGCAAAGGTAGCTGGACGGTCTAAAAGAATCGCGAGAAGGCTTATGCCGGGAGCAAAGGTCGAAATTGAAGTCAGTACCTACGACCTTTCAAGGGGGCGGATCATAAAACTGATTCAATAAAGAGGGAATTTCTTATGTGTGCCATCTGCGGACATTTTCCGATAAGGGGGAAAATCAATTCCGACGACATTTACGATATGCTTTTCAAGATGAAGCAGAGGTGGCCGGATACCCGTGGTGTATACCTTGATGGCAAGATGCAACAGGCACAAGAGCTGGAAGACATTAAAGACCTACTCACAGAGAGGAAGATAGTACTGGGGCATTCAAGGTTGAGCATAATCGGCTTCAGGTCTTGTGATGAAAAACCAACCCTTATCCACAACGGGGCGACATAAAACTACCAGGAACTCAAATCTCCTTCTTTTGCGGGAGCATGATATAAAGACGAGGTGAATATTTTTGGAAATAAGGGTAGTAGATAATCATTTGGAGAAGGCCATACGTGATCTTAAAAAAAAGATGGCGATAGAAGGAGTACTAAGAGATATCAAGAAAAAACGCTTCTATCTGAAGCCTTCGGAAAAGAAGAAATTGAAGCAAAAAGAAGC
>JAVVFD010000070.1:0-12800 GCA_032250935.1 bacterium | reverse complement strand
AAGAGCGCAAAGAAGAAACTTCTTTAATCCTGAAGGGCGGATATCTTTTTCTCGGCGAACAAAGGTTAAAACCGGACAAATCGGCAATAGAGCCATTTAACTTTGCAACGTCCGAAATGAAGAGGCATTTCATAGGTTCTATAAACTTTCTCAACGGTGTGAACGCGGCAGATATAGGGAAGTTCGCATGCATTTTTGGAGAGATAGAGCCTATACCATCGCCTCAGACATTTGAATTATTCAAGCAAAAGATGCTTGATGCGGATATTGTCGGAGTGGAAATACTGGAATTTACGGATAAAAAGGGCTCAGGTGACGTGGTGGCCGATGAGGACAATAAGGCCAAGGCAAAAAAACTATATGCAAAGACCCTTCACGCTGTTTCCGAAGTTATGGCCGATGTCAAGGTAGGACAGAGCCTGAAACTCAGGAAATCAAAAAGGGTCATACAGGGGATGATCGACCAACTGCTTACTGCGGAAACGAACCTGCTGGGCCTGACTACAATCAGGTGCCACGATGAATACACATATCACCACTCTGTAAACGTATGCATACTATCCCTGGCTATCGGTCAGAGGATCGGCTTTGATAAACCAACCCTATGCGACCTAGGACTTGCCTCACTGTTCCACGATATCGGCAAGTCGGATATACCGATCAATATACTTAACAAACCCACTTCCTTTACCGAAGACGAGTGGACGGTAATGAAGACTCACCCGCTGCATGGCGTCAAGTCCCTGATGAAACTGAAAGGGCTTGACACATTAAATGCAAGGATAATAACAGGCGCCTTTGAACATCATATCAACCTCAACCATTCAGGATACCCCAAGGTGTCCTATAAAAGGGACCTCAGCCTTTTCGGAAGGATTATCGCAATTGCCGATTGCTACGACGGAGTTACCTCTTCGAGGGTATATTCAAGGTCGCCCATGCCTCCGGATAAGGCCCTTAGATTCATGATGGACAGGGCCGGAGCCATATATGACCCGGTACTGATGAAACTCTTTATAAACTCTGTAGGTATTTATCCGGTCGGGTCTCTCATCCTCTTAACATCGAGAGAAATGGCCGTTGTAATGGAAACTAATCCGGCGCCGGACAAATGGAACAGCCCCCTTATAAAGGTCATTAGCGATGCAAATGGAAATGAAATGGAGGGGATAACTGTCGATCTTGCAGACCCCGAAGAGAAAAGAAAGATCTCCAAGACAATAGACCCGGAAAAGCACAAAATAGATGTAAGCAGGTATTTCTTTTAAGCGCCAACAATATAGACTCCACCCATAAATATCAAACCCGGACATTGCAAGCGGATTAAAACCTTAAAAACCTTGTCATTTGAGTCTCTTTATTATAAAATTTAACGTTATTCAAGGTTTCGGCATATGCAGAATATAGACGTAGTCGAAGGGTTTATGCGCCAAGCCTTCAGACTTGCAAAAAAGGCTTGCGGCAGGACATCTCCTAATCCTATGGTTGGCGCCATTCTGGTAAGGGATGGAAAGATAGTCGGCAAAGGGTATCATAAAAAGGCGGGAGAGCCCCACGCTGAAATAAATGCTATCAACGATGCCGGAGATCTGTCAAAGGGCGCTGATCTATACATCAACCTGGAACCATGCAGTCACTATGGAAGAACTCCTCCCTGTGCAGATGCGGTCATAAAAGCCGGTATTAAGAAAGCATTTATCGCAATGAAAGACCCTAATCCTGAGGTTGCCGGAAGCGGCATTGAAAGGCTGCAAGAGGCAGGGATAGAGGTAGAGACGGAAATCCTGGAAAATGAAGCATTAATGCTAAATGAAGCATTTATTAAGCATATAACCACGGGCATGCCGTTTGTCACCCTGAAGGCGGCATCCAGTCTTGATGGGCGCATTGCAACTAAAACGGGCGACTCCAAGTGGATCACAGGCGAGGCGGCAAGGCTCCATGTTCATAAAATGCGGGACCATGTGGATGCCATAATGGTCGGCATAGGGACTGTGGAGATGGACGACCCCTCACTATCCACGAGACTTCCGAATAAAAAAGGGAGGAACCCCGTAAGAGTAATAGTCGATGAGGATTTAAGAATATCCCTATCGGCAAGGGTAATAAATCCCGAATCCAAAGATTCCCTTATAATAGCCACGACGGAGATGGCGCCGGCACAAAAGATAGTGGAACTGGAAAGGATGGGAGCCAAAATACTGGTTTTTAAAGCGATCAATAAAAGAGTGCCGCTGAAAGACCTGATGAAAGAGCTTGGAAAGATAGGCATTACATCCCTTCTCATTGAAGGTGGAAGTGAAATCCATGCCTCAGCGCTGAGCGAAGGGATAGCAGATAAGCTTGCAATATTCTACGCGCCAAAGATCATAGGCGGAGTTAGCTCCATACCGGTTGTTGGCGGCAAGGGAGCAGATTTACTCTCCGATGCAATAGAGCTTGATCCCCTTACAACAAGAAAATTCGGCTGCGACATACTCATTGAAGGATATATAAAGGGCGCAAAGGCTAAAAGAGTCTGAAATGTTTACCGGAATTGTTGAAGATAAAGGTTTAATAAAGGCGGTAAAAACATCTGGAAGCGGACTGGTGCTCACGGTTTCCACACCTATCGACCTTTCAGGTGACAAGGTTGGCGACAGCATAGCGGTAAACGGCATATGCCTCACCGCCACCGGAATAGACAGCGCTGAATTTACGGCCCACGTATCCGCAGAGACGGTATCAAGGACGAACCTGGCCGAACTCAGCCCCGGAGCTTCAATCAATCTTGAAAGAGCTCTTAAAGTGGGCGACAGGTTCGGGGGGCATATCGTTACCGGTCATATAGACGGGGTTGCCAGGCTTAAAAAAATGGTGCGCAAGGGGGAATCTATCTATATGGAAGTTGGGGCCGAGCCAAAACTAATTAAATATATTGTGGAAAAAGGTTCAATTGCCATAGACGGAATAAGCCTTACCGTCAACTCCGTGGAAAAGGATTATTTCAGTTTAAACATAATCCCGCTTACCTTAAAAAAAACTACGCTCGAATTAAAGAAGGTGGGCGATAGGCTCAATATTGAAACAGATATAATAGGTAAATACGTAGAAAAGCTGCTCGCAAACAAAGGAAATTCTACAAGTATCGATATGAATCTTCTTAGAGATTGCGGCTTCGCTTAAATTAAACAACTAAGTGACAGGGGAGTAATAAATGCCTGCAATAAACAGAATTGAAGACGCGCTGGAGGATCTACGCCAGGGGAAAATGGTTATTCTCGTGGATGAGGCAGACAGGGAGAATGAGGGCGACCTCGTAATGGCCGCAGAAAAAGCCACTCCCGATATGATCAACTTTATGGCGACCCATGGTCGCGGCCTTATATGCCTGACCCTCACGGAAGAAAAGGCCGACCAGCTGGATCTGCCGCTGATGGTAAGCGACAACACGTCAAATTTTAAAACGGCATTTACCGTTTCAATTGAGGCGAAAAAAGGCGTAACTACGGGCATATCGGCTGCCGACAGGTCTACTACCATACTTACAGCTATCGCCGACAATGCAACAGCCGATGATATTTCCAGGCCAGGCCATATCTTTCCTCTAAGGGCAAAGCCGGGCGGCGTGCTTATACGCGCAGGCCAGACCGAAGGATCGGTGGACCTTGCCAGGCTTGCCGGAATGAAGTCGGCCGGAGTAATCTGTGAAATAATGAATGATGACGGCACAATGGCCAGGATGCCCGACCTTGAGAAATTTGCAGAAAGACATAAGATGAAGATCGTAACCACGGCGGACCTCATTAAATACAGGATGGTGAAGGAAAGCCTCGTTAGCCGGGCAGCTGAGACGACTATACCGACCTTTTACGGAGGAGATTTCAAGGCGATAGCATATGATAACCTGGTTGATTCCCATGAGCATCTTGCCCTCGTCAAGGGAGAGATTGACCCCGACGAAGCTATCCTTGTAAGGGTTCACTCAGAATGCCTGACTGGAGACGTCTTCGGTTCTCAAAGATGCGACTGCGGTCCTCAGCTTCATACCGCTATGAAAATAATAGAGAATGAAGGAAAAGGAGTTATAGTCTATATGCATCAGGAAGGTCGGGGCATAGGGCTTGCCAACAAGCTCAAGGCATATGCACTCCAGGACCAGGGAAAGGATACCGTCGAGGCCAATGAAGCGCTCGGATTCAAATCAGACCTCAGGGACTACGGTTTGGGTGCCCAGATACTGGTCGACCTTGGAATCAAAAAAATGAAACTTATGACCAACAATCCCAAGAAGATAATCGGCCTTGAAGGCTATGGACTGGAAATAGTTGAAAGAGTCCCTCTCCAGATGTCGCCGACAAAGGACAATGTTAAATACCTCGAAACGAAACGAAGAAAGATGGGACATCTATTCAATTACTAGGTTTAACAGATGGCGGCGCTTCGCTTTATGGCAAGGCATCAATTCTGTCAAAGAGCTTTAAAAAGGAGGATAATATGGCTAATGAATACGAAGGCGTCCTGGATGCCAAAGGATTGAAATTCGCAATAGTTCTGAGCAGATTTAACAGCTTCATAGGAGAGAAACTCCTGGAAGGCGCAATAGATGCGATAAAAAGGCACGGTGGCGACGAAAGTTCGATTGATATAGTAAGGGTGCCGGGGGCTTTTGAAATACCGCTTGCCGCAAAAAAGATGGCTTCAAAAAAAGGCGTTGATGCAGTAATATGTCTTGGAGCCGTTATCAGAGGAGGGACACCTCACTTTGACTACGTTGCCTCGGAAGTAAGCAAAGGGATTGCTACAGTTTCCCTTGATTCGGGCCTGCCCGTATCCTTCGGAGTCATAACCACGGACAATCTTGAGCAGGCGATAGAGAGATCTGGCTCCAAGGCCGGCAACAAGGGCTTTGATGCTGCCGTCAGCGCCATTGAAATGTCGAACCTCCTTAAGACTATTTAAGCTATATGGGTGTAAGGCGACGTGGAAGAGAGATCTCTCTGCAAATTCTATACAAGATTGACATCAGGCATATCTCGCTTGATGAAGCGCTGGCAACTTTCCGCGACAACTTCAATGTCAAAGAGGAGTCATGGGCATTTGCAGAACTGCTGACTATAGGCGTTTGCCGGAACCGTGATGAAATTAATGCTCTAGTAGAGGGCCAATCGCAGCACTGGAAACTTGACAGGATGCCTATCACCGATAGAAATATCATAAGGATTGCGGTCTATGAATTTTTGCATATGGATGATATACCGACCAAGGTCAGCCTCAATGAAGCGATTGAGCTCGGGAAAATCTACGGGTCTGAAGAGTCTCCGGCCTTTATCAATGGTATCCTGGACAACATACACAAGAACCTTGCTGTAAGCAAAGGTTCGTTCGAATAATTAACGAGATAAAGCTTTTGAAATCGAGATTATCAGCCACGGATATAGACAAAATAGAAACAGAAGCTATTGTACTTTTGTTCTTCAGCAATGAGAGACCGCTTAAGGGTGCCACAGGCCTTATAGACTGGAGAATGAACGGAAGCATATCACGTCTCATAGATAAGGGGATGATATCGGGGGAGAAGGGAGAGGCGACGCTTATATTACCTAACAAACGTATTAAAGGTAAAAAAATACTGATGGCCGGCCTCGGGGATTCATCCAGATTCGGAGAAGGAAGTCTTAAAGATGCTGCTATCGCAATAATGAGGCAACTGGACAAAATCGGCATAAAAAATTTTGCAGTTGCCATGCCGCCTCTTCTTAAGTCACATATAAGCGTAAAAGATGCGGCTACGACATTGCTTGGACAGTTAGTTGAAACAATTGAGACTGATAAATTAAAGGGTTCTCAAGTTTTTGCCACCTTGGCGATGGAAAAAGAGTTCCTTGCTGAAACCAGGCTTGCAATAGAGGACCTTAGAAAAGGGATGAGGGGGATTGAAACCTAATGTCCTGTCAGGCGTAAAAAGACAAAAAGACGAGATGGACAATCCGCTTGAATTTTCTGTTACGTCAGCAAACCACCTCAATATCCTCCATCGTTACAAGTCCGCCATCAAGCATATTCCGGGTGGCTGATACTATCTCGGCTACCTGGTCTTCACACAAAATAATCTCGACAAGCAGCGGAAGGTCTCCTGACAGGGCCAATATTTTATCTGTATGGACCTTTTTATGAATTCCATACCCTGCAACCCCTCTTAGAACCGTTACGCCGCTAACCCCCTTTTTTTTGCACAGCTCAATAATCGCCTGGTATAAAGGGGTTCCTTCCCACCTGTCCGATTCAGATGTAAAGAGTCTTAAGAGTTTCCTTTTTTCAATTTTGTAGTTTTTCATTCGACACCATATATTAACTTTGCAGCGGCAATTCCGATAACAACCGCCATGATACTAAAAAAAAGATTCATCAGAATATTCATAAGGGACAAATAGAGATCCCCCGCTTTAAAAAGGTTAAACGTTTCAAGACTGAAGGTCGAAAAGGTTGTAAATGAACCTAGAAAGCCGACGGTCAGCGCCAGTTTCACGTCAGGATGTATTGAAAGCCTCTCAGTAGACAAAGTGAATATAAAACCGAGAAGTAGAGACCCCAGAACATTGACGGTCATCGTGCCATAGGGAAATCTTCCTAAAGAGAGCGAAGAGGTCCAGCCGGCAACGAGATACCTGGAAATAGAACCGCAGAAACCTGCAATACCTATATATATCAATTGCTGCATATTACTCATGACCCACAAGAATTCGAAAGATCATACTAATACTCAACGCCCCGTCTTGCAATAACACCCTTATCATAGGGATGCTTGATCTTCAACATTTCTGTCACATAGTCGGCCATGGCCTGAAGCTGGGGGTGAGCATCCCTTCCGGTCAGGACCAGTTCCAGATTAGCCGGTTTTCCCTGCAGGAATGTTGCCATATCATCCCACCTTAAGTATCCGGAATCAATTACATTATTGATCTCATCCAGAACGATGAGATCATAAGTTCCTGACATAGCCTTTTCCCTGAACAGTTCAAATAGCTCTTCGGAACTCTTCTCCATGGTGGCCTGGGGCAGCTTCTTTTTCTGAAACATGGGGTGATTGACATCGGAGCAGATAAACTCTATTTCGGGAATCTTTTCGGATATGAGAGTCAGCTCTCCAAGGCCCCGTCCTCCACCCTTTAAAAACTGAACAATGCAGACTTTAAGTCCCTGCCCTGCGGCCCTAACGGCAAGACCGATTGCAGATGTTGTCTTCCCTTTACCTTCTCCCGTATATACGTGTATCAATCCTTGCAACACCTTATAGCTCCTTATCTTGATTTGTTTGCAAACTCCATGGTCATACCGTCATAGGCAAGACCGACATTTTCCGGAAGCGCGGCGACCGCCTTTTCATAATCCAGATCATGCCCCAGGTGCGTAAATAGCGCACGCTCAGGCTTCAGCGCTCTTACCACATCCATAGCCTCATCTACCGAAAAGTGAGTATCATGCTTTGTATATCTGAGCGCGCCCAGTATCAAAAGATCGAGCCCCTTCAGCTTCTCCATTGATGCAACCGGGATCTCGCTGCAATCGGTAATATAGGCGATATCTGCGATGCGATAACCTAGTATAGGCAGGTCGCCATGAATAACTTCAACAGGAACGACCTCTTCATCAAGGAGAGAAAATTTATCAGCCACCTCATTCATGGTGAGCTGAGGTATTCCACCGCCAAAATTATGATCTTTAAATATATAAGAGAACATCCTCTGAATTCTGTCCAGAGTAGTTGCATTGCCGAAGCAAGGTATAGCCTTCTTCTGTATAAAGTTAAAACTTCTTAATTCATCTATGCCATGGACATGATCGGCATGTGCATGGGTGAATAAAACGGCATCTATTCTCCTTATACCGTTTTCAAGCGCCTGGTAACGCAGATCTGTCGACGTATCTACGAGTATATTCCCGGCCTCTGATGAAATCAGTATTGAAGATCGAGTGCGTCGGTTCCGGCTGTCCGTTGAACTGCATACATCGCAATCACACCCTATAAGGGGAACCCCTGTTGATGTTCCCGAACCCAGAATCGTAATACGCATTTTTTCCTCAGAGGCTGCCATAACAGAGAATTGAAGTTATCACAATATTTTTGAAATTTCAAGATATGAAAAAAAAGCATTTACCATAAAAAAGGGCAGGTCAATTGACCTGCCCCTGAATCAGATTAGGATTTAATACTGAATAAAAAAACTACCTCCTAAACCTCTTTAGACAAAGAGAGGCGCAAGGACGAGCGATACGACAGACATGAGCTTGATCAGTATATTCATGGCAGGCCCTGAAGTATCTTTAAAGGGGTCGCCTACGGTATCACCGACAACGGCTGCATGGTGTGCATCTGAATTCTTTCCTCCGTGATGACCCTGCTCGATATGCTTCTTGGCGTTATCCCAGGCACCACCGGCATTAGCCATGAAGAGTGCAAGCAGTACGCCGGCAACAGTTGCGCCGGCAAGCATTCCGCCGAGCGCGGTTGGGCCGAAGGCAAAGCCTACAATAACCGGCGCTGCAATGGCAACAACACCTGGCGCTACCATCTCAACAAGAGCTGCGCGCGTTGAGATATCGATACATTTTTTAACGTCGGGCTTAACACCCTCCCTGCCTTCCAGAAGCCCCGGGATTTCCCTGAACTGCCTCCTTATTTCGGTTACCATTTTCATGGCCGCCTTACCAACGCTGGTCATGGTGAGTGCGCCGATGTAAAAAGGAAGAGTACCTCCGATAAGAAGGCCTATAACTACAAGGGGATCGGTAATAATAATCTCAAAAGGCTTGCCGCTTGCCGCCTCTATTGTCTGTCCGTATGCGGTAAACATGGCAAGTGCCGTAAGGGCCGCCGACCCGATGGCAAACCCCTTTCCGATGGCTGCCGTCGTGTTTCCGATAGCATCGAGGTTGTCGGTTATTTTACGCACGTCTTCACCAAGACCGCTCATTTCTGAAATACCGCCTGCATTGTCGGCAATAGGTCCGTATGCATCAACGCTCATGATAAGACCAGTCGTGGCAAGCATGCCGACCGCTGCTATTCCTATACCATAGATACCTGCGTAATGGTTGGAAACAAGGATCGCAATACATATTACAACTACGGGAAGAACGGTACTTTCAAGGCCAACGGCAAGTCCCGTGATGATGTTTGTTGCGGGGCCGGTTTCGCTCGCCTCGGCAATCCTTCTGACCGGGCCCGCAGCTGTGTAATGCTCCGTTATGAGACCGATAAGGAAGCCGCCTACTGCGCCGACAAGAACGGCCACGTATACGCCTGTATTCATCCCCACGAACTTGACAGTGAAAAATCCAAATACCAGAAAGAGAACAAGTGCGACAATAGTCGAGTTACGAAGGGCGGAAGCCGGGTCGGAATTTTCAAGGAGCTTCATTGCGCCGATACCGATAATCGAGGCCAAAAGCCCAACCATGGTGAGGAGTATCGGGAGCGACATGACCGCCTCCTTGGTTCCCCCGAGAGTCATCATTAAAGAGGTGCCGGCAGTTGCGCCGATAGCGATAGTCGCTATGATGGAGCCCACATAGGATTCGAAGATATCCGCACCGAGACCGGCGACGTCGCCCACGTTATCGCCCACGTTGTCTGCTATAACGCCGGGGTTCCTTGGATCGTCCTCGGGGATGCCCGCCTCTACCTTGCCGACTAGGTCGGCGCCTACATCGGCGGTCTTTGTGTAGATACCGCCGCCGACCCTTGCAAAAAGGGCGATTGTTGAGGCGCCCATGGCAAAGCCGTTGATAATGGCGGCAGTTTCAGGTTTGCCGAAGATAAGGAAAAGTATGCCCACACCCAAAAGGCCAAGCGATGCAACGGAAAGCCCCATAACAGAACCACCGAAAAAAGCGGTGGCAAGCGCCTTGGCAGATGAAGGCTTGTTAAGGTTGGCAGCCTCGGCTGTTCTCACATTCGCCCTCGTGGCAGCCTTCATTCCGAAGAAGCCGGCCATCATCGATGACAGAGCTCCAAAAATATAGGCTACTGCAGTATTAAGATTTATAAAGGCTCCCAAGAGAACTGCAACAGCGATAACAAAACCTATAAGTATGGAGTTTTGCCTCTTCAGGTAGACCATGGCCCCGTCATGAATGAGACCTGCGATCTCTTTCATGGTATCATTACCTTCAGGCTGCCTTTTGAGTGCCGCATATATGACACCCGCCAAGACAAGCCCTGCAACGGCAAGCACAGGCGCCAACATTAGAATTTTTTCCATTACTTTCTATCCTCCTGTTTAATTAAATTTAAAAATAAAATATAATCAGTTAAAGTCATTCATCGCCTTCAAATACCCGGCGGAGATAATCGTCTCGATGGCGTCTGCCGCCCTTTCAAGCAAATCGTCGAGCTCTTTTTTTTCATCAGCGGAAAAAGGGTTGAGTACATACCTGGATACATCCCAGCCGACAGGGGGCTTTCCTATGCCCACCCTTACCCTGACAAAGTTTTTGTCGCCAAAGTGGGATATTATGGAGCGTATGCCGTTATGCCCGCCGTGGCCTCCACCGATCTTTATCTTTATGCGACCGAAATCGAGATCCAGATCATCGTGAACAACTATAACATCTTCAAACTCAATGTCAAGAAATGAAAAAAGAGGCCCTAAGGCCTCTCCGGAAAGATTCATGAAGGTCTGAGGCTTTGTCATCATCACCTTTTCTTCAGCAACAATTCCACTTCCCGTCAAACTCTTTTTTTTATTAGTAACTACCCTTATGCCGTGCCTTGCTCCAAGGGCATCAATCACCATAAAACCGATATTATGCCTGTTATTGGAATATTTATCTCCGGGGTTGCCAAGGCCTGCAATCAGCTTCATGTTTTAACAACCTGTTTGCAGACTATTCCTTAGCTTCAGCCTTAGCTTCAGCCGCTTCGTCTTCAGCTATTTCCTCTGCAAGGGCTGCGCCTTTCTTGGCCAGCAGCACAGCTACGGTATAATTGACATCATGCGGCGCCTCAACGCCGGTCGGCAGCTTGACATCATCTATATGTATGGACTGACCAACATCAAGATCCGTCACATCAATCTCGATAACATCTGGAAGATCCTTGGGAAGGCAGCTGACCTCCAGCTCTCTCCTGATAGGCTGAAGCGTTCCCCCAAGCTCAACGCCCTTCGCCTTACCTGTCAAGACGACAGGGACGACGGCTGTCATCGGCTTGTTCATGGAAAGCTCAAGAAAATCAGCGTGTATAAGCCTGTCAGACACGGGATCTATCTGAAGGTCCTTTATGACAGCCAGTTTATTTCCGACCTTTCCGCCTTCAAAGACAAGATTGAAAAAATTACTTTTACCACCCGGAACCCTTAGGATATCCATTAAGCTCTTTGTTGCAACTTCCAGGCTGATAGTTTCTGTTTCACTTCCGTAAAAAACGGCGGGCACCTTTCCGGCCAAACGAAGTTGTCTGGCCACACCCTTGCCGCTTGATTCTCTTACCGCTACTGCCAAATCTTGCTGTTTCACTTTTATTCTCCTTTTCTTTCCTAATAATCCTTGCTATACCTGCTAATTGATAACCTTATTTTAAAATAACCCTAAATAAACAATGAACTTACAGAGTCATCAGAATGTATTCTCTTTATCGCCTCACCCAGAAGCGGCGCAACAGACAGAACCGATATCTTGCCGCTCTTTTGTGCATTTTCACTTAAGGGAATAGAGTTTGTCACCACCATCTCTTCAATGGCAGAATTGCTTATCCTCTCAATTGCCGGCCCGGAAAGGACTGGATGCGTACATGAGGCGCAGATCTTTTTCGCTCCATTTTCTGCAAGCGCCTTTGCAGCCTGAGTCAGCGTCCCGGCTGTATCCACCATATCATCCACAATGAGGGCAACCTTTCCTTCCACATCACCGATTATGTGCATAACCTCTGCGACATTAGGGCCCGTCCTTCTCTTATCTATTATCGCCAGAGATGACCCCAGCCTCTTTGCATAGGCCCTTGCCCTTTCAACGCCACCGGCATCGGGAGAAACGACAACGATGTCATCTCCCATATTTTCCTCAATATATTTCAAAGATACAGGCATTGCGTAGATATGATCTACGGGGATATTGAAGAAGCCCTGGATCTGGCCTGCATGAAGATCCATACTGAGAACCCTCGTCGCCCCTGCAGCCGTTATGAGGTCGGCCGTCAGCTTGGCCGTAATAGGCGTTCTGGGCGCAGCCTTTCTATCCTGCCTTGCATATCCGTAATATGGGATGACCGCAGTAATAAGCCCGGCAGAGGCCCTTTTCATGGCATCAATCATTACGAGCAGTTCCATCAGGTTGTCATTTACGGGCGAACATGTCGACTGCACGATAAAGACATGCTTCCCCCTGACATTTTCCTGTATCTCTACGGCAATCTCCCCATCACTGAAGGTCTTGACCGAGGCCTGCCCGATCGGAACACCGATGAATTCACATAGTTCTTCGGCAAGAGCGCGGTTAGAGTTGCCCGAAAATATTTTAATTTTATCCAGCATCTTAGCTATCTGCATCTCCGTGTTTATCTGTTTAGGAAGTTGGAATTGGACCAAAAACGGATATAAACCCTTAATTTAAAGTGGCTGGGGCGGCAGGATTCGAACCTGCGAATGCCAGAATCAAAATCTGGTGACTTACCGCTTGTCGACGCCCCAACAAAAAAATGTATTACAACTATCGCTTAAAAGGAGAGAAATTTCAGGCAGTGACCTTTGCAACCTCTTCTTTATATTCCACCAAAACTGCGGACTCGATGATCTCCCGCATATCGTTGTTCAAGGGATGGG
>JAVVFD010000006.1:0-47460 GCA_032250935.1 bacterium | reverse complement strand
CTGGCTATGGAATTCCTCTTTAAGGGAGAAATGCCTGAATTTATCGGGTGAATCAAAATTACGCTGAATAGTTACTAAATTTTAAGGTTTAAAAATGAAGAAACTGATAGAAAAGGCAAAGGTTCTTATAGAATCCCTCCCCTACATCCAGAGATTTTCAGGAAAGACGGTCGTTATAAAATATGGCGGGAACGCCATGGTGGAGGAAGAGCTAAAGCTTAGTTTTGCCCTGGACATCATTCTCATGAAACATATCGGTATAAATCCTGTCGTCGTTCACGGCGGCGGCCCTCAGATCGGCGAGGTACTGAAAAAAATGGGAATGGAGACGAAATTCGTAGACGGCTTCAGGATTACAGATGACGAAACGATGAGTGTTGTCGAGATGGTTCTTGTCGGAAAGGTAAACAAAGAAATTGTAAGCCTGATAAATCGACAAGGTGGCCGCGCTGTAGGACTCGGCGGAAAAGACGGCGGTCTTATTACGGGCAAAAAGAAGATGCTCAAAAAGAAAGAATCTCAAGATCAGCCGCCAGAGATCATAGATATAGGGATGGTGGGAGACGTTGAAAGCATAAATCCTGAAATTATCAATAACCTCGATATAGGCGGCTTTATACCGGTAATTGCTCCGGTAGCCGCTGGGAAAAAAGGTGAGACCTATAACATCAATGCCGATCTCGTGGCGGGCAAGATTGCAGAGGCTCTCTCGGCGGAAAAGCTCGTTCTCCTTACCGATACTGAAGGGGTAAAGAATGAAAAGGGCGAACTGTTGTCCAGTCTCTCAAGGAAAGAGGTCGAGGGGATGATAGATTCAGGCGTAATAAAAGAAGGGATGATTCCAAAGGTCCAGTGCTGCCTTGAAGCGCTCGACTATGGCGTAACGAAGACCCATATCATAGACGGGCGGGTAGAGCATGCCGTTCTGCTTGAGATATTCACCGATAAGGGGATAGGGACGCAGATTACCAGATAGAGAAAAGGCGAAAGATAAACATTATTCCTGCTTTGCTTGCCGGCGCCGGATTAAAGGAGCGCTAATTTGTACGCACAATCATCGCCACGCTGTAGGCGGCGATCCCCTCTTCCCTTCCCGCAAATCCAAGCCCTTCCGTAGTTGTAGCCTTTATATTAACCTGATCGGCCTCTATTTTCAGTTCTGAAGAGATGTTTTCCACCATGGAGGCTATATGAGGGCTCAGTTTCGGCTTCTCACATATGATGGATGCGTCTAAATTGGATATGCTGTATTTTTTTACCTTTAAAATATTGTTTACCTCGGCAAGGAGCTTGAGGCTGGAAATGCCTTTATACTTCGAATCAGTATCGGGGAAGTGTCTCCCGATGTCGCCCTCTCCCGCTGCGCCCAGAAGAGCGTCACAGATGGAATGGAGGAGCACATCTGCATCAGAGTGGCCAAAAAGCCCTTTTTCAAAAGGTATATTAACGCCTCCCAGTATCAGGTCGCGCCCTTCTGCCAGCCTGTGAACATCATACCCTATACCGACTCTCATCTGCTCCTCTCCTTTAAAATAGCCTCGGCAAAAACAAGGTCTTCGGGGGTGGTTATTTTTATATTTTCATAGGAACCCATAACTATCTTCACATCCACCCCGATCGCTTCAAGCAGTGAGGCATCGTCAGTTCCCCTTATCCCTTTTTCCCTGGCATTTGCATATGCACCGATTATCAGCTTGGCTCTAAATGCCTGCGGCGTCTGAGCCAGCCACAGATTTTCCCTCGGCACGGTTTCTATAATAGATATGCCTGAGATAGATCTATTAGATACTTTTTTAACGGTATCCTTGACAGGAACAGCTGCTATTGCCGCGCCATATTGATTTACGGCATCTATGAGCTCCTTTATTATTTTATCACTTATAAAGGGGCGAACGCCATCATGGACAAGAACAATACTGCTGGACCGGTCCAGCGCATCAAGGGCGTTACTGATGGAATCCTGCCTTTCTTTCCCGCCTTTAACAACCTTCGTAACTTTAGCAAGATCATATTTTTTCAGCAGCTTTTTCATTAGATCTATGTCGGCAGGGGGAGAAAGGAGGATTATTTCATCAATATGGGGAGATTCATTAAAGACCATAAGCGTTTCTATGAGAATGGGTCTCTCACCAATCGCCAGGTATTGCTTGGATCTGTCTCCCCCCATCCTTGTTCCGGAGCCGGCAGCGGGGATTATAGCTGATATCTTGCTCATTTTATCCAAAAAAAAGCCCGGGCTTTCCCCGGGCGTTATTCTATATTAGGTAAAGGCTGGTTTAATTATCAAAAATCTTTACCATTTTTTCTTCAACTAAGGCCACCTTTTCATCGGTGGCAAGGGCTATCTCCTGCGAAAGAAGGGTTTTTACACTGTCGAGCATCTTTCTTTCTCCGAATGAAAGTCCTTTAGAGTTTTTGAGATTCATAAGGTCTCTCATTACCTCTGCAATATCGGAGGGTGAGCCGATCTTGATCTTTTCTGAATATTCCCTGAAGCGTTTATTCCACGTCTTTCCATCTATCTTCGGGCTCTCATCGCCTAATATTTTATAGACCTCTTTGATCTGCTTTCTATCAATAACCTCTCTTAAGCCCACCTTATCAATATTTGACATTGGAACCATTATGGTCATATCGTTGTCCAGAATCCTCATGGTCAAAAAAGACATTTCTTCTCCCGAAATTTCCTTTGTTTCGACCGATTCAATTATCCCGACTCCGTGAGCAGGATATACCGCAATATCACCTGTGTTAAACATGTCGCTCTCCTCTTAAGTGTTAAGAACAATGCATAAAAGTGACCCATAGGAAGTCTACCAGTAATATTTTGACTTGTCAACATGGTGCAGAAAAATATAATGTATGGAAAAGATTAAGGACTATAATAAATCGGGGCATTACAGGGTCTTTGTTGCTACCCCTTTAAATGCCAGCGTTTAACAGACGAGATATCTCCCGCTGCAACCAGAGTTGCCACGTAGTTCTTTGCAAGATGAAAAGCGTTCAGCTCAAAATTATTAGTTGAGAAATCTAAAGAGTGGAGGTTCTCACGGGGAAGATCCCCGCCCTGCCGGGTGAAACCGGAACCTGAACATTTAAGTGTGCCCTCTTTTGCTGTCCAGATCCTGTAAAAGCCCCGCCTTCGCCGCCGGGGAGAAAACTGCATAAGCCTGTCCCTTTCTTGAAGTGAAAAAAATTGTGCTGCAACTTTTTCGTAATCAAGCCGGGGATCTATATATTCGATATCTATGCCGACTTCCGAGCCATTTGTAACGGCAAGGGCCGCCCAGTCAGCGGAGTGGGAAAGGTTGAAAGAGAGAGGAATTTTTTTTATGAACGGTTTGCCCTCTTCGCCGTATTCAAATTGGATTTCGCCCGGTTTCAGGTCGAGATATCGCCCAAGTATGACTCTTAAACTGCCGCGCGATGCGATGAAGTTTTCTCTCTTTACAGGGGCGATAAGACGGTCCGCCCTGATAATCTCATCGCTGCTTAATGTTTTTTTAAGCAGGGCTATCTTTTCAGGAGAAAGATCCAGGTGAATGCGCCAGAGATGGAGATCGCCTCTTTTAAGGGTAAGCTTGCCTGGAGGGTAATTATCCCAGGGTGTGGAGGTTGGGAGGTTCATTTTTACCTGCCGCTTTGATTTATACAGAAACTTTTACTTTTAAGAGGAGAGCCACTCCTTCAGCCTTTCCATCCCTTCGTCAATGGATACCTTCGGCTCGTAGCCGAAATCTTTTCTTGCGGCGCTGATGTCGAACCAGTGAGCCGTGGACAGTTCCTTTGCCAGGAAGCGCGTCATCCTCGGTTCACCCTTCAGGGCAAGTGCGCCGTAGATCTTTTCAAGGGTCCACCCTATACCGTATGCAAGTGAAGGGGATATGGTCCGCCTGACAGGGGGGATCTTAGCGGCGGCGAGTATGCGGTTTACCATATCCCAAAGTGGAAGAGGTTCTCCCTGCGAGAGGAAGTAGGCCTTGCCTGAGACGGTGGAGTCAATCCGGAGCTTGTCTGCCGCCATGAGGTGGGCCTCGGCTGCGTTGTCTACATAGATGGTGTCAACGAGACATTTCTTGGAACCAATTCTTAGCAGGGCGCCTTTTCTTCCCCTGTCGATGATACGCGGTACGAGATGGTTGTCTTCCGGGCCCCAGATGAGGTGGGGTCGCAGTGAAACAGTCGCCAACTTATCATCGTTGGCGGTAAGGACCAACCTTTCCGCCTCGGCCTTCGTCTCGGGATAACAGGATTCAAAATGCTTAGGATAGGGGGCAGATTCGTCAACGCCTTCCATATCGCTTCCGTCAAAGACGACGCTTGGCGAACTGGTGTAGACCAGTCTTGCTATGCCACTTTTACGGCAGGCGGCAATGACATTCCTCGTGCCGACCACGTTGGACTCATAAAACTCCTCGTATGGACCCCAGACGCCTGCCTTTGCAGCCACGTGGTAGACGATGTCACAACCCTCAACCGCCCCAGCGATAGCTGCGGCATTAGACAGCGAGCCGCAGACATGCTCCACCCCGAGGGCTTCCAGCGCCGGATGAGGACTGCGTGAGAAAGATCTTACATCTATTCCTCTTGCACGGAGAAGGCGTACAATCGCCTTGCCCAGAAATCCGCCGCCGCCCGTGACAAGCGCTTTCATTTCAGTTGTTCCTTTGCCCAGGGAGCAAGTTTCTCACGGAAGATCTTTGCGTTATGGCGGATATCTACGGGGAAGGCGGGATGAAAAAGGATGGCATTAATATGACCGGTAATTTCATGTTTCTTGCTGATTTCGACAAGTTCGGCCTGAATCCTTTCTTGTTCAGATGGACTCACCCCCTTTTCAAGTTCCACACAGAGGACGGGCCGCATATCTCCCGGATCACCGATGCCGACAAGGGCCGTCCTGAAGACCTTTTCGTGTGTATTAAAGATCGCCTCTACGGGGATGGTAAAGAGATCCCCCTTCGCCGCGATAAGGCGGTGGGATTTGCGCCCGCAAAACCATATCCGTCCCTTGTCGTCGCGGTAGCCCAGATCTCCCATGCGGTGATAGAATCCTCCTCCGTCGGGATCGGCTATCTTGGCAAGCCCCGTTGAACCTGCCCGGTTATAATAGCTGCCCGTGACCTGAGGTCCTTTTACGACAATCTCCCCTATACCTCCCCGGCTTAGCTTAAGACCATCATGCCACGTGTCAATAGGCCCGTCACTTATCTCAATGATTTCAAGATCTATCCCCTCTACCGGTCTGCCTACGCAGACCCCCTTACCGGCATCGGTCAGCGCCCCTGTTTCCGCCAGCACCTCCCTGCTCCCGATAGAGCAGACGGGAAGGGCCTCCGTAGCCCCGTAAGGGGTAAAAATCTGGGCATCTCCCTCCAGCATAGAGCTGAAACGCTTGAGTACAGAGGAGGGGACGGGCGCACCTGCCGAGATGACCCTTTTCAGGGTAGGCAGTTTTACCTTCTGTTTTTCACCATAGCGGCCGACACGATTTATAAGGGCGGGAGAACCGAACATGCTCGTCACCTTGAACTTCCTGATTAGATCAATAATCATGAGCGGGTCCACATCGGCGGGACGGGTGAAGTCCATCTCGGGTATGACGGAGGTCATGCCGAGAGCAGGGGCAAAGAGGGCAAAGAGCGGAAAGGTGGGCAGGTCTATTTCGCCCGGCGTAATATTATAGAGGCTGCGCAGCATCTCCACCTGGGCGGAGAAGTTGCCGTGGCTGTATACGGCTCCTTTCGGCACGCCCGTGCTGCCGCTGGTAAACAGGATGGCAGCAGTATCATCGACTCCCGTTTCTGCCGCTGCATAAGTTGCCTTCCCAGGTATGGCAGATGTGATACGGGCAAGCGTCCTTCCGCCCCAGCAGAGGCGCCTGCCGACTGTAAGGAGTATTTTTATCGATTCCTTACCCCAGCCTAAAGCTATGCGGGCCAAATGGGCCTTCGGTATACCTATGAAGGCCTCAGGCGCGGCCTCGGCAAGGCAGATCTTCAGGTTTTTAAGCCCCATTCCGGGGTCTATCAGGACCGGCACGGCGCCGATCTTGAAGAGGGCAAAGGTGATTGCAAAGAATTCGAGGCCCGGCTTTACCATGAGGGCCGTACGCACACCCCTTTTTATCCCTATAGATTCAAGGGCTATGGCTATGTGGTCGCTCTCTTCGTTTAGCTGGCTGAAACTATAGGCCTGGTATTTCCCCTTACGGGGGAAGAAAAGGGCAGGGGTATGGGGCTGGAGAAGGGCCATCTTGGGCAGGTGAGCCGCAATATTGGCAAACTCACCTCGGCTCATTTTTTTCGCTTTTTAAGGGGTTTTTTTGTAAAAAAGCAGTTATGAGGGGGATGACCTCATCCTTTGCGTCTTCAAGGATGTAGTGGCCGCAATCGGGAAAAGAATGAACCTCGGCCTTTGGAAAACGGCGCTGCCATTCCTTAAGAAAGTGGAGGTCGAAGACAAAGTCCAGCTCTCCCCAGCAGATAATCATAGGAGTTTCGGCAAAGAGGTTCAACGCGTTTGCGACCCCGCTGACAAGATCAAAGCCCGAATCTCCCGGTTTAAGAGGGATGTCCTGCACAAACCTAAGAGTTGCAAGGCGATTTTGCCAGCTGTCATAGGGACTGCAATATGCGTCCTTAAGTTCCTTATTCATAGGGTTTCTCTTGCAGCCGACTTTTGCCGCGCCTCTGGCAAAGGCGTTCATCCCCTGAATAAGGAAGGCGCCAAGTTTGGTGTTGCGGCATATCCTCAGAGAGAGAGGAAACTTTTTTGCGGCCGGAAGATGAAAGGCGCCCGTATTGAGAATAACCAGTCTGGCGATACGATCTGGATAGCGCGAAGCGAAGGCCATTCCTATCATCCCCCCCCAGTCGTGAACTACGAGGGTAATGTTTTTATTTATATGGAGACTGTCAAGAAGCGCCTCGAGATCGTCGACCCGTTCTTTCAGTGTGAATGAATAAGACGAAGCGTCAGGTTTGTCCGACAGACCGCATCCTATATGATCGGGAACGATAACCCGGTAGTTTGCTTTGAGCGTTGATGCGAGGTTGCGATAATAAAATGACCAGCTCGGATTGCCGTGCACCATGACTACAGGATCGCCCTTTCCTTCGTCAAGGTAGTGGTAGTTCAGTCCATTTCTATCAATGAAGTGGCTTTCAAAGGGGTAGAGCGCCTTCATCACCACTGTATTCCCAGCATGAGGCAGTTAAGTCCGCTGCCTATTCCCAGAAAGCCTACCACATCCCCTGGAAGCAGGATATCCCTCTCCTTGGCCAGGGCTGCGGTGACGGGCAGTGATACGGTCCCCATATTGCCCAGAAATTCAAAAGTGCTGAAGTCCTTTTCAGGCGATACGCCTATGGTTCTCAAAATTAATTGCTGGTGGGCGTTCCCCACCTGATGGCAGATCACCTTATCGATACTGTTCGTAGTCAGGTCCAATTCATTCAAGAGGGCATCCCATGTTTTTTTACCGAGCTCCACGCCATGCTTCATAACGGCAACGGCATCTGTCTCCATATAAGGAACGTGGTTTTCCATGGACGTGGCCTTGATTCCCCAGCGGCAAAGACTATGGTGCTGAGGTTCTGACAGGTTAACGCCTCCAAGCAGCTTGGGGCGTCTTGAGGGAGAAAAGGAACCATCGGTAAGTAAAACAGCCGCTGCACCGGAGCCGCCTGTAAATGTGGCAAGAGATTTTGTAAAAATTTCTATTGTGGGATTGTCGATGAGCTCCTTCATCACGATTTCATTGATCTCGCGCGAGCTTTCGCATGCAACCACGAGTCCGGCGCGAATCTGCCCGAGCTCAATACGATTGGCTATATCAAGCACTCCGTTTAAGACGCCAAGGCATGCGTTGGATGTATCATAAACCGAAGCGTTTCCTTCAACCCCGAGGGCCGCCGCTACCTGACAGGCTGTGGCCGGCTCAAAATGTTCCCGGCATACTCCGGCATAAACGACCGCACCTATATCTTCGGGAGATATGTCTCTTTCCTCAAGCGCTTTTTGGGCGGCAGCTATGGCGCCCTTAGAAATGGGAGTATCCGGCTTCCACCAGCGCCTCTCCCTGATCCCTGTTAAGGCCTCCAGCTGACCGGGAGCTATATGAAGTGCGTCATAAACCGGCTTCAAACGGGTTTCAATCTCCGTGGAGGTGACAACGATGGGCGCAAGCTCGTAACCGACTGATTCTATAAAGACTCTTGAATATTTCATATCCGCATAGTTTACAGATATTTGCCGTTTATCTCAAGTTTTTATGTAGATTTGACGGGGCAGATGGGAATCCAGTAAAGAATCTCAAATTTGGCATATACATGAATATAGCCAATATTCCCCTACCCTCAAGGGGTCTCGCGATCCCGTCAAGGGGGGGGGGAAGCTATTTACGTAACTTGATTTATCGCCTTACTCTGTCATAATGATTCCAATATTATCTTCATCTTTAATATCAATTGTAGATATGAAATGAAAAAAAGTGTGCTCATAACAGTTCTCCTGCTTATTTCGCCTCTTTTTTCCCATGCCGAGCCTCTTGAATTAAGGGGCGAGCTTTCAAGCTGGCTTAGCTACAGGGACCTGGCCCCCGACTATAGCCTCCTTGGTCTTCGCTATATCCCTCAAGTGTCTCTTGCTAAAGCACTTTCTAATGGAAGAAAGATTGACGGCCTGGTTTCGGCCAACATCAATTTCGAGGCCCCCACTGACAGGCTGCAAATAAATGATGAAAATTCCGAGACCGAGTTTTACCGCCTCTGGGCGAGATGGTCCTCAAACCAGTTTGAGGCTAGAGCGGGGCTGCAGAAGATAAACTTCGGGCCTGCAAAGATACTTCGCTCCCTTAGATGGTTCGATACCATAGATGCACGCGACCCATCAGGGCTTACGGACGGGGTAAAGGGACTTCTTCTGCGTTATTACGCTTTAGATAATACAAATATCTGGCTCTGGGGCCTCTACGGCAACGATGAGATCAAGGGTTTGGAAGTCGCGCCAACAGACGGGGCGAGACCTGAACTTGGCGGTCGCTACCAGACTCCCATGATAAACGGTGAAATGGCCATATCCCTGCATCACAGGAAGATAGACAGGGATGAATGGAGGTCCTCACAGGCCTTTGGCCTTATAACATCAAATCTGATAGACGGGGGTGAAGACCGCATCGCTATTGACGGCTTCTGGGATGTAGAAATCGGCCTCTGGTTCGAGGCGGTGGCCGGGAGGATAAAGGTGGACAGCAACCTGGACCTCTGGGGTGAACAGATGACTATCGGAGCAGACTATACGCTTGATTCTGGCATTCATATACTGGGAGAGCACTTCGTTATGGCGACAGGCGATGCCTGGGATAAGACGGTAAGGGGGCGCTCCACTTCCGCCCTTTCCGCCGACTACGGCATAAGCATTATGGACCGTATCAACAGCATCATCACCTACGACTGGGTGGAACATGAGACTCAAGGGTTCATAGGCTGGCAACGGACCTACGATGACTGGAGGATAGACCTGCTCGGATTTTCCGGCCCTGAAGTTGGAAGTGGAAAATTCAGCGGCGATAGGGTAGAGTTGATTGTGACCTATAATCATTAATCCTCTTTTCTCCCCCTTGATGGGATTTTGATGCCCCTTGAGGTAGAGGGCCAGAGGAGGATATAATGAAGGAGTATTAATTCATGCCGCTCGTAACATGTGAAAACGTGATAAAAAGGTTTCCCATAGGGGTAGGCGAGTTCACCGCCCTTAGCGGCGTTGACCTCACCTTTGAAAAGGGTGAGTTCAGCGGCTTCATCGGCCCCAGCGGCTCGGGAAAGACGACCCTCCTCAACATCATCGGTTCCCTCGATATCCCCACCGAGGGGAGCGCCACGGTCCTCGGCCGCAAGGTTGAGGAACTCTCCGAGAAAGAGGCGGCAAGGCTTAGATGCTCCCACATGGGCTTCATATTCCAGACCTACAACCTCCTCCCCGTCTACACCGTCTACGAAAATGTGGAATTTCCTCTCCTCCTCATGGATATGACAGATGAAGAGAGGAAGGAAAAGGTGATGTCCGCCCTGAAATGGGTGCACCTCCTCGACAAGGTCGATTCAAGGCCTGCCCAACTCTCGGGCGGTGAGGCGCAGCGCGTCGCCATTGCAAGGGCGATAGTAAAAGAACCGGAACTTGTCCTCGCCGATGAACCGACGGCAAACCTCGATGCGGAAAACTCCTACAACATACTCGACACTATGGTCAGGCTGAACGAGGAGTTAAAAACGACCTTCATCTTTGCCACCCACGATGAGAAGGTGATCAGGTATCTCAGGAGGAAGATTTTTCTTGCCGATGGCAAGGTGGTTAGGGATGAGAGGGGTTAAAATTAATATCAGGGCGCACACGCGGGTGCGCCCCTACAAATTGATTCCGGTAATGAATATAACCGTAGGGGCAGACCCGCGTGTCTGCCCTGTTAATTATCCAATTATAATATGCTCCTACCTAAACTCGCATACCGCAACCTCGTAGGCGCCGGGCTGAGGGCCTGGCTGAACGTCGGCGTTCTCTCCTTTACCTACGTCCTCATCATCTGGCACCAGGGGATATTCAGCGGCATGTACAGGCAGACCTCCTTTGATACCATCAAGGATGAGATAGGGGGTGGGCAGTACTGGCACCATAACTACGACCCCTTTGACCCTCTTAAACTCGAAGATGCCCACGGGCCTATCCCGCATGAACTGGAGGGCCTTGTAGATTCTGGCGATGCCGCTGCCGTCCTCATAAGGCAGGCGACTATATACCCCGAGGGGAGGGTGCAGTCCGTTCTCCTCAAGGGGATAGATCCCGGCCAGGAGGTGCTTGGCATCCCTACCAAGGCGCTGGCCGACGGCAGCAAGACCCTTCCCGTCATGATAGGGAAGATCATGGCGCGGAGGAACTCTTTTAAGACAGGCAATCTTATAACGATCCGCTGGAGGGACGCTTACGGCGCTTTCGATGCCACCGAGGGTGAGGTTGTGGAGATCATGAACTCCAACGTGCCGGCAGTGGATGCGGGACAGCTCTGGGTGCCGCTTGAGAGGCTAAGGGAGATGACCGCTCTTCCCGGCGAGGCGACTCTCGTCATAGTGGGGCAGGATCTGAATGACCTGCCGCGCGCCGGGGAGTGGGTATTTAAAAATCAGGAATACCTCCTCGAAGACATAATAAACATGGTGCGCGCAAAGAGGATCGGGGGAATCATACTCTATGCAATCCTCCTCTTTCTGGCCATGCTCGCCATATTCGACACGCAGGTCCTGGCCATATTCAGGCGCAGGAAGGAGATAGGCATGCTCATGGCGCTAGGCATGACTCGCGGCCGGGTAATCATGCTCTTTACCCTGGAGGGGATGATGAACGGCATCCTCGCCCTCGCCGTGGGTGCAGTTTACGGCATACCCATACTCTATTATACGGCGAAAAACGGCATACCCCTCCCCTACAGCGGCGAGGAGTGGGGAATCGCGCTGACGGCGAGGCTCTTCCCCTACTATTCGCTATGGCTCATCGGCATTACGGTGGTGATAGTCATGCTGACAGTGGCCATAGTGAGCTACCTGCCGAGCAGGAGGATATCGGCCATGAAGCCGACCGACGCCATAAGGGGGAAGATGACATGATAAGGTTCCTCATAAAGGGGCTCATGAGAGACCGTTCGAGGAGCCTCTTTCCCATCCTTATGGTAAGCGCCGGCGTCTTTCTCTCCGTCTTCCTCTACAGCTACTTAAACGGCGCCATAGGCGACATGGTCGATGCCAGCGCAAGGTTTGATACGGGGCACGTAAAGGTAATGACCAGGGCATACAGCGAACTCGCCTCCCAGACGCCCAACGATCTCGCCATTTTGGACTCGGCCGTTGTATTGAATGAACTGAAAACATCATACCCCCGCATGATGTGGGCAGAGCGGATCAAGTTTGGCGGGCTGCTGGACATACCTGATGACATGGGGGATACAAAGGTTCAGGGCCCGTTCTTCGGCATCGCTCTCGACCTGCTTGGCGAGCACTCACCCGATCTGGACATACTTGGTGTGGAGAAGGCGATAGTCAGGGGGAGAATGCCCGAGGGAAAAAACGAGATACTGATAGGGGAGGCCTTCGCCGAAAAGCTGGGCATTAAGCCCGGTGAGAGGGCGACTCTCCTCAGCTCCACAATGAACGGCGCCATGGCCATGTATAACTTCCAGATAGCAGGTACGGTCAGCTTCGGCATGATGATTATCGACGAGAGCGCCATCATAGTCGATATAAATGATGTAAGGGCTGCCCTCGATATGGCCGATGCTACAGGTGAAATACTCGGCTTTTCACCTGACAGGGTATATTCCGACGAGGAGATGAAACAGCTGGCAGGGGATTATAACAAAAGGTTTTCCAATAAAGAGGACGAATTTTCTCCTCTCATGCTCACCCTTGGCCAACAGGGGATCATGAGTGACATCTTAAGGCTGGCGACCTACGCTGCAACATTCATCGTGTCCATATTCGTCTTTGCCATGTCTATAGTCCTATGGAATGCGGGCCTCATGAATGGCATAAGACGCTACGGCGAAATAGGGGTGCGCCTCGCCATGGGGGAGCCGAAGGGGGCCATATACCGCGCCATGATAATAGAGTCAATCTGTATTGGAATGGTGGGCTCTATTCTGGGTACTGTTCTAGGTCTTGCCGCATCATATTACCTGCAATACGTCGGCATAGACATCAGCGGCATGATGCAGAAAAGCTCCATCATGATATCGACGGTAATCAGGGCGAAGGTCTCACCTTCGTCATACTACATCGGCTTCCTGCCGGGCATATTCGCATCGGTCCTTGGGACGGTCTTTGCCGGAATAGGGATCTACAGGCGACAGACGTCGCAGCTCTTCAAGGAGCTTGAGGTCTGAAGGATGGCAGGCATCGCACAAAAAACCTCCTCTCCCCATCGGGGGAGAAGATTGAGGTGAGGGGGCATCAAGAGAGGTTTATGTTCTAATGTATAAATATCTGATATTTTTATTACTCATATGCTTTGCCGAAACGGTTTATGCGGCCCCCCCTTCCGGCAATGAGATACTCGACCGCATAGACCACAACTACGGCGTCAAGACCCGCATATCTACTGCCACAATGATAGTCAGGGGGCGAAGGGGCACCCGCACCATCACGTCGAAGACCTGGGGGGAAGGAACCAAGAAGGCCTTCACCCATTACCTCTCCCCCGCGCGTGAGAAGGACACGAAGATGCTCAAACTGGGGGACGAACTATGGATATGGTCCCCTTCAGCCGACCGCACCATCAAGATAGCCGGTCATATGCTCCGCCAGTCCCTCATGGGCTCCGACGTCTCCTACGAGGACTTCATGGAGGACCCTAAGCTGAGCGGTTCTTACGACGTCATAGTTACGGGTGAGGAGGAGATCGACGGGAGGGAGTGCTATCTTCTGGAACTTACCGCCAAAAAGGGGCTGAGCCCTTCCTACCACTCACGGAAACTCTGGGTGGACAAACTCCGCTACCTGCCGGTCAGGGAGGAGCTCTTCGCCAAGAGCGGCAAGCTCCTCAAGAGATTTACTATCAAGGAGGTATTTAGGCTTAAAGACCGCTGGTATCCGAAGCGGATGGTATTCAAGGACGTCCTCAAAAAAGGGGATGGGACGGAGGTGATCATAGAATCGATCGAATTCGACATCCCGATTGCCGCACATATCTTTACGAAGGCATCGCTCAGGAAGTGACTCGCTCATCAATAATCTACTCTCCCCCATCAAGGGGGAGGAGAGGGCGTTGTTTCATCTTGTTGAGTCGGTATCTACATGCTAATATTACCTTATGTGTCTGACGATCCCTGCAAAAGTAATTTCCATAGGTAATGAGGCAAACGATTCAATAGTTAGAAGGATAACGGTGGAGGACTCTAAGGGGAGGAGGTCCCTGAATGCCATTGACCTTCCTGATCTAACTGTTGGAGACTGGATCCTTTACGCCTTCGACGCTGCGGTCCGCAAGGTGGATGCAAGCGAGGCAAGGGATATACTCGATCTGCTCGACAACAGGCGTCATCTTGACATATCGAAGCTGGATGAATGCTACCTGCAAACGCTCAAAGCCTGTTCTTCTGGAGATGCAAGCCGTGATCAGATTATAGAACTTCTTGAGACTGAGGACCCCTTTGAGACGGAGGCGCTATTTTCCGAGGCCGATACGATCAGGCAGTCCAACCTGAGGGACTTTTTCTGCATCCACGGCATCATTGAATTTTCCAATTACTGTGTCAGGAGCTGCCACTACTGCGGCCTGAGAAAGGATTCCACCCATTTCACGCGTTACAGGATGGAGCCGGAAGAGATCGTCGATGCCGTCGTCGATGCCGTAGAGAGGCGCGGCTACAAGCTGATCGTCCTCCAGTCGGGCGATGACTTTTATTACACCGACGACATGCTCGTCCACATACTTGAAGAGATCAAGCGAAGATGCAGGGTCTTTATCTTCGTGAGCGTAGGGGAGCGTTCAATTGACTGCTACAGGAGAATGAAGGAGGCGGGTGCAAGCGGGGTCCTCTTTCGCTTTGAGACCTCAAACGAGACTATATACAGCGCAATACATCCCGGCCGGTCGCTGGCAGACAGGATGGATCTGCTCAAGGCGATGAAGACGCAAGGCTACTACATCGCCTCGGGCTTCCTCATAGGGCTTCCGGGGCAGAGCACGGCGGATATAGCCGATGACATTCTGACAATGAAGGCGTTGGGGGTGAGGATGGTTACCGTAGGGCCTTTCATTCCAGGCGATTCCACACCGCTGTCGGGGCATCCTGCGGGCGATGCGACGATGGCCCTCAAGGTTACGGCAATATCGAGGCTGCTCATGCCGAAGGCGAAGATCCCCGTCACGACGGCCCTTGAGACCATAGAAAGTGAAGAGGGAAGAAGGCTCGGTCTTTCCTCCGGGGCAAACTCCCTTATGTTCAACCTCACGCCGGAAAAGTACAGGGATGATTACCGGATCTACCCGAACAAGTACCATGGCAGGGAAGAGGTATGGGAGAAATACGGCCTCTACAGGGAGGAGCTTAGCTACAGGATGCTGGAAAAGAAGATGTTCGAGGCATTTGAGACCTCAGTTTAATTGGATAGGGATTTATTTGTTATGTTAAAGAATTTTATTGATGAAGAGACACTCCTGCAGCTGGCCAGCCTATCGACTGAGCCGGGCATCGCAGCAATAAATGAAATCCTCGAAAAAGGGAGGCGCCTCGAAGGACTCACCGCCCAGGAGGCTGCCCTATTATTGCAGGTCCAGGATGTAGACGCCCTTAAGGATATATTCAACACGGCATCAGCCATAAAAAAATCGATCTACGGCGACAGGCTCGTCTTTTTTGCCCCGCTCTACCTCTCCAGTTACTGCGTAAACGATTGTTCTTATTGCGGTTTTCACGCCAGCAACAAGGCCCCAAGAAAGAAGCTGACCATGGATGAGATAAGGGAGCAGACGGCCAGGCTCATCGAGATGGGGCACAAGAGGCTCCTCCTTGAATTTGGAGAAGACCCGAATCAGAACGATATTGATTATATCTGCGATGCGATCAAGGCGATATATTCCGTAAAAAGGGCGGATGGCGAAATCAGGCGGGTCAACGTCAATATCGCTGCAACATCGGTAGAGGACTATAGACGTCTCAAGGAAAGGGGAATCGGGACGTACCAGCTCTTCCAGGAAACTTATCACAGGAAGACATACGAAAGGCTGCACAAGGGGCCGAAGGGAGATTTTGATCGTCAGCTTTTCGCCATGGACAGGGCATTCGAGGCCGGGCTTGATGACGTGGGGATTGGAGTGCTCTTTGGCCTATATGACTATCGTTTCGAACTGCTGGCGCTTATCACGCATGCCGATTACCTGCAGAATAAATACGGCGTCGGGCCTCACACAATATCTGTCCCGAGGTTCAGGCCTGCCGCAAACGTCGAGATGTCAGCTCTGAGCCCGCTGAGCGACGAGGAGTTTTTGAAGCTCATCGCCATATTGAGGATAGCCATCCCATATACGGGGATCATCATAACGACGAGGGAGTCTGCCGAGATAAGGGAAAAGGCGTTCAATATCGGTGTTACCCAGACGAGCGCCGCTTCATGCACATCACCTGGCGGCTTCGGAAAGAAAAACGGTGAGGAAACCGAGCAGTTCGAACTATCGGACAAGAGGAGCCTTGACGAGATTGCGATAAGCGTTATGAAACAAGGATTTACACCAAGTTTCTGCACCGCCTGCTACCGAAAAAGCAGGACGGGCGAGGCCTTCATGGAGATAGCAAGGCCGGGGGATATCCACCGGTTCTGCCGCCCCAACGGGATTCTTACCTTAATGGAATATGTTGAAGACCACGCATCCAAGGAGGGTGTAAGGCTTGGCCTTGAGACGATAAAGAAAGATCTTGAAGATATAGACAGCGCGCTTCTTCGCAAAAAGACCATGGACAGGCTTGAGAGGATAAGAAATGGCGAGCGCGACATATACTTCTAGGCCATCCATAAAAAAGACCCTCATCGCCGGCATTGGTAATATACTGCTTGGAGACGAAGGGGTGGGCGTCAGGGTTATTGAAGAGATGGAAAGGCGCTTCACACTTCCTGCCGGTCTTTCGCTTCTCGATGGAGGGACTGCGGGATATGCCCTGATTGACTACATGAAAGGGTTTGACAGGCTCATATTGATTGATGCCGTAAGAGGCGGCAAAAAGCCCGGAACCATATATCGTCTGAATGCAGACGATATCCAGCAAAGAAAAGACCTTCAACTTTCTGGCCACCAGATATCCCTTCCCGACGTTCTTCTGCTGGCCGGAAAGCTGGATAAGCTCCCCGAAATACTGCTTATAGGCATAGAACCCAGGGATATGGACTATGATCTTGAACTTAGCAGAGATGTAAAGGATGCAGCCGGAAAGGTCATTGAACTGCTTGCTCAAGAACTTAATATTTCTCCCTCCCGCTAACAGAGAAACTATTTAATCCCGGCTAATATCTTGAAGTTTTTTCTCAAGCGGTTTATTATAGCTAAAAATCAGCTTAAGGATGAATGAGTCATGTCTGAAACAGAAAAATTCAACAAAATGGGAAAAAACTGGTGGGATGAAGAGGGGAGCATGGCCGCTCTTCATATGATAAATCCTATTCGCTTTGATTATTTCAGCAAGGTCCTTGGAAGGGTCCGCGGAAAAAAGGTGCTCGATATCGGATGCGGCGGCGGCCTGCTTTCCGAAGAGTTTGCCAAAAAGGGGGCCCTGGTCACCGGGGTAGATCTCTCGCCCGTGGCTATTGAGGCGGCAAAGAAACATGCCGGCGAAACAGGTCTCGATATCGACTATAGAAACTGCTCTGTTGCAGATATCGAAGAGAAAGACTTTGATATTGTCGTATGCGCGGAGATGCTGGAACATGTCGATGATCTGGCAAAGATGGTTGCCGATTCCGCGGCAAGGGTAAAAGAGGGCGGATATTACCTCTTCGAGACTATCAACAAGACGCCGCAGGCCTGGCTTCTGGCCATCTTCATGGCTGAAAATGTAATGAAGTTCGTAGGCAGGGGCACTCATGATTATGATAAGTTTGTTAAGCCGAGCACTCTATCCAAGCTATTAGGTAATTCAGGCATAACGGTAAAAGAGATAAAGGGGATGACCTTCAGGCCTCTTGAATGGAAGTTCCGGATATCCAATTCGACTAATGTCAACTATATAGGTTATGGGGTTAAGGACGTATAGAATTAAGGACAAGCGCTCCCTTCTGTCATTCTGAGGGAGCGGAGCGATGGAAGAATCTGCTATGTTGCAAGCCTTGAATAGCCAGATTCTTCGCTGCGCTCAGAATGACATAAGTGGCGATAAGGCGTTATGATTATAAAGACACCCTCCTGTCATTCTGAAGGAGCGGAGCGATGGAAGAATCTTATATGTCACATGGCTTGAATAAATAGATTCTTCGCTACGCTCAGAATGACATAAGTGGGGGCAAGGCGTTATTAATGATAACTGCACTGCCCTGTCATTCTGAGGGAGCGGAGCGACGGAAGAATCTTTACTTACTCCAGTCAACGCTCAGATCAAGCCAATCCGGGTTGGTTGATTCAATCAAGGCTATTTTCTTCCGGCGCAGCCATCCCTTTATCTGTTTTTCCCGTCCAATAGCTGAGTGAACATCGGTAGTTGTCTCAAAATAGACCAGCTTATCAATGTTGTACCTTTTGGTAAATCCCGGCACAAGTTTATTCCTGTGTTCATACACTCTTTTTTCTAGGTGGCTTGTAACACCTGTATAAAGGGTTCGGGACCGGTTTGTCATTATGTACACATAGTATTGTTTCATCTGTTAGCCTTATCGGTTTTCCCTGTCATTCTGAAGGAGCGAAGCGACGGAAGAATCTTATATGTTGCATGGCTGGAATAAATAGATTCTTCGCTACGCTCAGAATGACATAAGTGGGGTAGTGACGGCAAGGCGTTATTAATGATAACTGCACTGCCCTGTCATTCTGAAGGAGCGAAGCGATGGAAGGATCTTATATGTTGCATGGCTGAATGGCCAGATTCTTCGCTATGCTCAGAATGACATAAGTGACGATAAGGCGTTATGATTATAAAGACACCCTCCTGTCATTCTGAGGGAGCGGAGTGACTGAAGAATCTTATATGTCGCATGCCTGAATAGCCAGATTCTTCGCTGCGCTCAGAATGACATTCGATAAAAAAAGGCGGGCCAAATGGCCCGCCTTTTTTTATTTATAATAACTACCAAGCTACTACATTTTTATTGTCATGAAGAGCTTCACGAGATGCGCCTCGTAATCCGGTGCAGACCCTGTCAGGAGAAGGATGTTGTCCACGTCTCCAGAGGCTGGATTAAGGCCGTCTGTAGCCCAGTCGTCTGACTCGTATTTTTCATAGCCGTATCCGAGGCCCAAAACAAGGTCTTTGCGCAGTTTATACCTGCCCGTCAGGTTCACCGTGTCGCGTTTCGTCTCCAGGTCAGGCATGTCGACTGGAGAGGGCAAGGCTGAAGCGACCCTGAGTTCTATCTCCGTTGTTGACTTGGCATGAATGTAGTCGGCATCGACAGTGAATTGTCCTCGCAGGAAGGCGAGGCTTGTCCCTATACCGATGGTATCTGTTTTGTCGTTTTGGTCGGACCACCACCTACGAGTGTCGTCTTCCGCTTGGGTGAATTTTGTACCGAGAGGGCCCGCCGAGGTGAAACTGTGGCCCGCCAGTTCCTTTTCACCGAGGTCGTTGGTGTAATAGGCATAGAAGGTGGCGTTCTTTGAGGGAGATGAAGTCACGTCGACGGTATAGCTGTTCAATCTGTCTTCCTGCCATCCCAGTTCACTGTTATTGTAGTCATCATTCCGGTAGCGATAGCTAAGGGACACCGCTGTTGTATCCATAGGAAAGAGGTTGATCTTGACGCTGTAGCTGTCACGGTCCCTCTCGGAAAGGTCTAACTGTCTTAGGTCCGGGTGTATATCAAAATTACCTGTAGCACTGTAGTTGTACATGCCGGATGCAGAGCTGTAGCTGTGGTAGGCGTTGTAGAGGGACTCGTTGTCATAGCCCCCGTCGATTCTCTTCTCTGCCCTTGTATAGTCGACCATAGCTGTCAACACAGAGCTGAGCCTGCTGCTCAGTCCCAGCTTATACCTGTTCTCTTTCGTCTGTTCTGCTGAGCGGTAGTCACGATCTGTAAGCTCATGACCGAGCCCCGCCTTAATCCGCGTCGCGCCTGTTATCCGGTAGACGGCGTCAACATCGAGGCTGTTTTTGCTGTAGTCGAAGGGGAGTGTGTAGAAGGCGCCGTTCGCAATATCGCTCTGAGACCCGGTATCGTTGGTTACCCTCATAAAGAGGGTTCTGTCCGTCTTGTTTACTGTGTCGTAGTAACGGTAGCGAGCGTTGATCGAGACCTTATTAGTTGGACGGGAAGTCAGGTTGAGGCTCACATGGGTCACGTCGATCTCCGCCTCGGCGGAATCGCGGGGCAGCGCCCTCAGCGGTGCAATTAGAGTATTGACGGTATAGGGGAGGAGTTCCTCGTCCTGCTCCATCTTGCCGTACTCAGCCGTCAATGACAATCTGGTGGTCATGGTTAAATCCCTCGTAGCGCTAAGGCTCAGTCTCTGGTACTTATTGTCAGGCGCAAGTGATATCTGCGCATCCGTCGGAAAAGCAGCGCCACCTGGAGCCGCGAAGGGGTTCTCCCAAAGGAGGGCCTCATTTTTATTCTCAAATGTAGATAGGAGGTAGGCTATGCTCACCATCCCCTTTTCTCCATTATAGGTGATTCCTGCCGTTATATCGTTTGTCCTGTAATCGATCGGCTCTGGAAGGATGGAGGCTGAAGTAAATTGTCCGCTGGCGCCAAGCATGCCGCCGATGGACTGCGTCCCCTCTTTTATTTCGCGCGAATAACCGAGCTTGAAAGAATAATTAGAGCCGATCTCTCTTGAATAGGCGATACTGGCCTTCTTTCGCTGCGTCTCAAGGTCTATGCTTTGAGTGGTCCATTGCGGGTCTACCACCATCTGCGATGTGGTTGTATGCTGGCTGAAACCTGGTGGAAGGGCCAGAACGTCACCACCGGCGCCAATAAAAGGGGTTATGCCCTCGCCTAATAGGTGGGTCAGCTCGGAATATTCCATATGCAACTGATAACTGCCGTAGTTTCCGAGCTTTATGGAAAAACTTCTGTCATCAAGGCCTATATCTTCAGCCTTAAGATCTATGTAATCTCCATCATTCTCAAGGGAGAGATTTACGTCTCCGATGAAGCGGCTCGCATCGTCCTTGACTCCATCATATTCGCCTTTTTTGTGTGATTTTTCATCCAGGTCAGTCGCTCCAGCTCCGATCGTGACGGAACCGTCAAATCCTCCCGCCGCAGCGGCAGGCGAATAAAGTGAGAGCAGACATATAAAGGCAATCGCCGGGGCAATAATATTTTTTATTTTCATCATATCCTCCTTACCTTGAATTCCTGGCCCCGGAGGGGTGGTTGCTGCCGTGGACCATGGGGTGGCAGTTCAGGCATGCCTTCCCTACCTGGTGCTTGTCACGTGCAGCCAAAGTATTTCCGTCGTAGATCGTGCTCGGATGGAAACTCATGGCATGGCATGACTCGCATAGATAGGGAGGCCTCATTACAAGGAGGGAGTTCAGGTTCGAACCGTGGGGGTTGTGACAATTTCCGCAGTTCTCCCTCACCGGCGCATGCTCCCATATAAGGGGTCCGCGCTTTTCGGCATGGCAGGAGTAGCAGTTTTCATTTGTAGAGGCCTGGCGCAGCAAGGTCGGTCCCATACTTCCGTGAGGGTTGTGGCAGCTTGAGCAGGTGACCTTCCCTTCCCTGAGCGGTATGTGCGATGAGCGCTGCATCTGGGCCCTTTTCTGCTCATGGCAGCCGGTGCAAGCATCCGTGCCGTCGATCTTCTCTTCCGTGTGTATGGTGTGGCAGTCAACGCAGCTTACGTCGGCCATTTCGTGCTGGCTTCCCTTCCAGTGGGCCTGAGACCCTTTCTCATGGCAGGTCAGGCAGAGTTTGTTGTTTTCAAGCGTGAATTCGGGGCCTTTTTTCAAGGGGAATTCCACGGCAAGAGGCACGCTTTCACCTTTATCGGCCCTGTCTGCCCCATCCTTGTGGGCGGAACCGGCGCCGTGGCATGCCTCACAGCCCTTTTTTTCAAGGCTGGTCCCTGGATTGTTTGTAAATATTTTGCCGTGGAGGTTGCCCAGATATAGCTTCTTAATATCCTTATGACAGGCATAGCATTCCTTGTCACCCAGATACTCATTCGATGCGGCGACCCCCGGCAGGGAGAGTAGAACTATCGCTGCAATCGATAAATTTAGAAGTTTCAACATATTATTAGCCTCCTGTTTTCAATGATGATTTAATCAATCGATCTTAAATGAACCGACCCCCCTGTTCAGGTTGGTTCTTTCGGCATCAAGTTCCTTAACTTTTTCATTGAGTTGCTCTGAAAGTTTTACGTTTTTCTCAATCTCACCGTGCATGACCTGAACAGTCTCGACTATGATATTGGAGGCCGTTTTCTGCTCAGTCATGGCTTTTGCAATTATCTGCATCTTCTGCGTAAGGTGGCTAACTATTTCCACGATGGTATCATTTTCTCTCGATTGCTCCCGGGTCGAACGTTGCACTGACTTTGTCCTTTCCCTCATGTCTTCCGTAACTTTTATGATGTCCTCGGATGAGACCTTTTGCTCATCTGTCGCCCTTTTGATTTCTTCGACCATAAGGTTAATTTCCTGTATGGAATCAGATACCTTTGCAAGCACAGTGGTCTGCTCGCCCGTTGCTATTTCTACTCGCTTTGCCATATCGAGTGAAGATTCGGCGCTATCCATTATTTTCGATAGCGCGCTGCTTGCAGCCATTGAAAGGGTGACGCCCTCCTCAACACTCTCGGAGCTGCTTTTCATAGAGTTCTTTGCTTCACCAACTTCAGCCTGTACCATTTTGATGAGAGAAGAGATCTCCTTGGTAGATGACGCGGTTTTCTTGGACAGATTTTTTACCTCCTCTGCGACAACTGCAAACCCCTTTCCATGTTCACCCGCCTGGGCGGCGATAATTGCAGCGTTAAAAGAGAGGAGGTTAGTTGTCTCGGCTACTTCCTGTATAACCCCTATTATTCTTCCGATCTCTACAGATCTTTCATCGAGCCTGTCTATAACGGCAGAGGTGACTGCCACCTCTTTTTTAATCTTTTCCATTCCGCTTTTAGTCTTTTTTACCGCATCCATCCCGAGGGTCGAGGCATTTTCCCTTACCTTCTCAGCAAGGACCGCCTTCTGTTTTGCGTGAGCTGAAATCTCTTTGACGGCAGAGTTTATCTCCGTTGCTGCCGACACGACCTCTTCGGTTTTAAGGAAGAGAGTGTTTACGTTGTTTGAGACCTGGCCAAGAGATGCTGCAATTTGGTTTATGGATGATGCCGTCCTGTCCGCCGACATTGCGAGCTGGTCGGAGTTTTCAGATACCTCGGCTATGGATGAAAGCACCTCCATGACAGAAGATGAAACATTCTCCGTTGCCTTTAACTGCTCATCCGTTTCAAAGGCAACAGAGCGGATATTGGAGGTCATCTCTTCAATGGATGATGATGTTTCTTCAATACTATTGAGCTGTGTCTGTGCCGATTGATGCAGTGCATTTGATGCGCTGCTTACTTCATCTGAGATAGAAGAGATCTTTTCTGATGCCGAGGCTACATTCCTGACGAGCGTTTGCATGCCAGTCATAAACTCGTTAAACCACCTGCTTAAAATCCCTACCTCATCATTGTTGGCAACGGTAATTCTGCGTGTAAGGTCACCCTTCCCCTTGGCAATATCTTTTAGCATGGCGGAAACCTTGTTAATCGGCCTTGTTATTCCGAAGATGAGAATAGTCACTATAATACCTAATATTACGGCCAATTTTAAAACAGCGAGCGCTATTAAACTCCTGTTATGACTTTCTATTTCCCTGTTTACCTCTGCAAGAGAAAATTCGAGATTTATGCCGCCAAGAACATCTCCCTCTTTTGCATATGTGTGACATCCACTTGTTTCCGAGCAGCCTTTCTTTTTTACCTTATATGGGATAACTACCCTGGCATCATCACCGTCAAATTGGTATATTACTTCGCCGCTTTTTAAAACCTGCCTGTCAATATCATCTTGCGGCATTTCTCTCTTATCCACTTTCTTAGGCTTTAAGAGATCCTCTATTTTCTCCTCAGCCCTTGATATATCCCTTTGGAGGGACGCCATTTCCTGCCGGAGATCTTCGCGTTCATCCTTATCGTCCGAATCGGCCAGTTCATCAGCAAGTTCCGCCAGTTCGGCCTTAAAGGTTGCCAATCTCCTTTCCTGGTTCGGTATAATATCTTTTTCATTTGCCAGCTTGAACAGATCATCAACTTTTTTACTTCTTATGATTCTGACGCTCTTAAGCCCTTCTATCTCGGTCTTAAGGCCGTCAAAAATTGTAAATCTCATATCCATTCTCCCTTCACGCATAAGCGTATTGAGGGAAATCCTTACATTCTCGGCAAATAGGAATGTCCATTTTTTTATGTCCTTACGGACTATTTCCCGATCCGTATTCATACTGTCTTTAACGTCGACAATAGTGAGGAGGAGGAGAATCATTCCTACAGCGGACATAAATTTTATTTTAAGACTCATAAGAGATCCAATTTATGGATTAATGCTTCCTGGGTAAAATATAAAATCAATGTTTAGACTTCATAGGGTAGTAATTATGAAAAGTAGCTGTTTCTGTAAGCGCCTTTTCAGTATTAAAACGGTATTTTTCATGTACTGAAGGTTGAAAAGGGCTGTCTGCATGTCCATGGCATTTCGTGCAAACAGAGGAATCGGTTGAAGCGTAGACCTGGCCAAGTTCCATCGTTTCTCTGCGCGTAAAGGTGCGGGGCTTTTTGCCGTGCAAGATTCGATATTTGCCTCCCGGGCCGTGACAGGATTCGCAGCCTACACCTGCCATCATTGAAGTAGTCTCTATATCTGCAAAGCCTCCCTCAGCCATATAACCAACTACATGGCATTTTATACATTTTTTATCACGGGAATAATCGGTTATGGGATTAAGGCCGGCTCTTTTTTTTGCAGCCTTTCTTTTATTCGGGAGCAGCAGTTCAAATGCCTTGGCATGTCTGCTTTCTTCCCAGTTCATTATTTCCGAGCGGTGACATTTGCAACCTTCCGATCCAACATATTTTGGGGCAGCAAAAAGCGGGCCGGCAAAAATAAATAAAAGCGGTAACTGCGTAAAAAAAGAAAGGGCTACAGTTTTTTTGATAAATGAAGTATCTATCTTAATCAAGGCCTGGTTAATCAAGGTTTGTAATTGAGTCTTTGCTTTTTGACAAAAGTAGATGTTCAAGGTAGATGTCTCTTAGCGCTCAAATCAGGAAGGATCTTAAATTAGTGTTTTCCGTCCATTTCGTAGTAGTCATGAAAAGACCGGGTCTTTTTTAAGGCCTCGTCGTGTAAAAAATTATATTTTTCATCTATTGCGGCCTTAAAGGGATTGTCCTTATGCTTATGACATCGATCGCACACAGCCTGATCTTGAGACCCGTAATGCGCGCCTAATGCAATCGCTTCGTTCTTTGTAAAAACCAGAGATTTATCTTTGTGCAATGTTCGGTATTTGCTTCCGGGGCCGTGACACGCCTCACAGGCGACACCTGCCATGCCCGCCGTGGAAACGATGTCGATAAAGCCGCCATCTTTTTTGTATCCTGTGACGTGACAGGGGATACATTTTTCATCAGCAGTGTAGTCTTTATCCGGATCAAGGCCCGCCTTTTTCTTTTTAGATTTACTTTTGCCCGCCTTTAAGAGATTGAAGGCCTTTGCATGTTTGCTCGTTTCCCAGTCGGCAATTTCAGATTTGTGGCATTTACATCCCTCTGATCCAACAAAGCTTGCTTCATTCGGTGCTTCGGCTGAGTAAGCGGGGGGGCAGATAAAAATAAAAAGAATAAATAGCAGAAGAGCCTGGACGTATGAGATATTTTTTAGCATAAGATATAAGTTTGATTAAGTATTCTTGTATGTAAGGCACAGAGACATCTAAACGTCACTGATTTATCCTCTATTATGCACATTATCTTTTATCAGTTTCAATATGCTAAGTCAAGCTTTTTGCGGGCTTGTTTGCGGTTTGGCCATGCTTCGGCACATAAAAAAGGCGGACCGGGTGGTCCGCCTTTTTAAACAGATTTTGAATCTTCTTCCTAGAGCATATCCATAAATGGATTTGCAAAGAGAAGTATAAGCGATACAACGAGAGCGTAGATCGCAAGAGACTCAACCATTGCAAGACCAACAAGCATAGTTGTCAGGATCTTGCCGGACGCGCCGGGGTTCCTGGAAACGCCTTCTGTTGCACCTTTGATTGCGTGTCCCTGGCCTATGCCGGTTCCGAGAGCAGCAAGGCCGATAGCAAGGCCTGCAGCGATCATGATAGCAGCAAGTGCTATAGGATCAGCTTTACTTCCCCCTTCACTCGCTAATGCCGCCGGCGCTGTTGTAAGAACCGCGCAGGTTGCAACAAATAATAGGGTACCAATTTTCTTAATCATAATATTCCTCCTTTCGCTTTTTTGCTTTTTAAAGTTTAAAAAATGTAAATCTTATTAGTGAGCCTCTTCGAGAGAACCACTTAAATAAATCATCGCCAGAAGCGCAAACACAAAGGCCTGAATAAAGGCAACAAGCAGGCCCATGATTGACATTACTACCGGTACGAACACGGGTACGAGAAACATTAATACAAGAACAACAAGTTCATGACCTGTCATATTCCCGAACAATCTAAGGGAAAGAGAGAGGGGGCGCGCCAGATGACCGACTATTTCAATAGGCAGCATAAGCGGTGCAAGCCACCATACGGGTCCCGTGAAATGTTTAATATAGCCGAGGCCATGTTCCTTAATGCCTATAACGTGCGTCAGTAAAAATACTATAACTGAACATGCAGCTGTAGTATTAAGGTTAGCGGTGGGAGGCATAAAACCTGGTATCAGTCCCAGCATATTCGAAACAAAGATGAAGAATGCAAGCGTTGCTATAAGCGGGAAATAGGGTTTGCCCTTTTCCCCCATTATTTCCGTCACCATGCCGTCAAGGCCTGAAACTGTAATCTCAAAAACATTCTGAATGCCGCCCGGAACAAGAGAGATATTTTTAAGCATCATTCGGGCAAGCATAGTAAGGAAAATGATTACGAAAACCGTAAGGGTGACATAATCGGGTATCCCAGGTATATGGAAAAATACTATTGGGTGCGTCATCTAACTTTTACCTCCAAAACTTCCGATATAGAGTTTTATACCGGTATATATTAAAATGCCGGGCACTAGAAAAAGTCCTATTAATAGCCCGGGTATATCTATGTTGCCGTTTTTTATAAGCGCGGCAAGAATTATCAGAATTAAAGCCAGTTTGAAATAGTACCTGCCAACAAATCCTGCCGACCCTGTATGCTTACCCTCACGCAGAGCCGAAAATAATCTTTCAAGAGATTTTTTCAGGTCCCTGAAGTTAAGAAGCGATATTACACCTCCGGCAAGCAGTCCGGCCGCAAACTTAAGCGGCAAAAAAAACACAGCTAAGAGCGAAAGGAGGATCAATACTATAAGGGCCTGCCTTTGTAAGCCCTTTTCCATGCCGGCAGTCAGATCTGTTGAATCTTCCACATTTACCTGGTCGGCACAGCTATTGGTTGTCAATTTTTTTGATCTCAAGGAATATATTTTTAAACCCTGCGACTATTCCAACAATCAGAAAAAATATGGTCAGCCACGGTTTAGTTTCTAGCAGACCGTCCAGATAAATGCCGATCGCCAAACCAACGAAGGTGGAGACAACCATTTCGATGCCTATTATCGAGATCTTTGCCAGTTGACGGTAAAACCCTCGATTCCCTTCTTTCATTAAATATTCAATGAGCGAAAAAGGGGAAATATAACAGAGAGGTGAATTAGTGTCAACTGAAAATCCTCTTTAAAGATTTGCAAAGCTTTTCTTTGCGGCATCGAGAGTCTTTGCAATATCATCCTCACTGTGGGCAAGGGACATAAACCCTGCCTCAAACTGAGAAGGGGCAAGGTTGATTCCATTTTCCAGCATATTGATAAAGTATTTCCCGAATCTTTCCGTATCGCTGGTTGTGGCGCTGCTGTAATCTACTACCTCTTTGTCTGTAAAGAAGGTGCAGAACATGGCCCCTACTCTTGTAGAGTAGGTCGGGATACCCGCCTTTTCGGCTATTTCTTTAAGGCCGCTTGCAAGCTGAAGACTTCTTTCCTCAAGTTGATCGTAGGCACCGCTTTCAGAAAGAATCTTCAAGGTTTCAATACCGGCAGTCATGGCCAGGGGATTCCCTGAAAGAGTGCCTGCCTGATATATCGGGCCGGCCGGCGCGATCTGCTGCATTAGTTCTTTTTTCCCGCCATAGGCTCCAACTGGAAGGCCACCGCCTATAACCTTGCCAAGACAGGTAAGGTCAGGGGTAACGCCGAAGACCTGCTGAGCGCCTCCTAGCGCTACTCGGAAGCCGCTCATTACTTCATCAAAGATCAGGACTATGCCGTTTTTTGTGCAAAGTTTCCTTAGCCCTTCAAGAAAGCCGTCTTTCGGTGGAATAACCCCCATATTCCCGGGTAAAGGCTCAACAATAATACATGCGATATTTTCGGCCTCAGCAGAAACAGCCCTGGTGATTGTCTCAAGGTCATTAAAAGGGACGGTAATCGTATTTCTGGCATAATCTGCCGGCACGCCGGGACTGTCCGGCACGCCAAGGGTAGCGGCGCCGGAGCCAGCCTTAACAAGGAGGCCATCAGCATGCCCATGATATCCGCCTTCAAATTTTATTATCTTGTCTCTTCCTGTATGTCCTCGTGCAAGGCGTATGGCGCTCATAGTCGCCTCTGTGCCGGAGTTTACCATCCTGACCATTTCTATGGAGGGCACTGCATCAATCACCATTTTTGCCAGCTCTATCTCAAGCTCAGTCGGAGCGCCAAAACTTGTGCCGCTGTCTATCACTCTCTTTATAGCATCATTAACGCGCGGGTTGCAGTGACCGACAATCATCGGCCCCCAGGAACCGACGTAGTCGATATATTCATTGCCATCTACATCATAAAGCCTTGAACCGCTGGCGCTTTTTATAAAGATCGGATCTCCGCCTACGGATTTGAAGGCCCTTACCGGGCTGTTCACACCGCCGGGAATATATCGTACAGCTTCAGCAAATAGTATTTTTGATCTCTTGTGCTCCATATCTATTACACCTCTATCGATTTAATTGTCTTAATCGGCCTTGGTTAAAGGGTCCATTTTTCTTCAATTTTGCTGACCACATTTCCAATATTCATTCCGAACATTTCCGCTATATCTTTGGCCGGAGCGGATGCGCCAAAGCGGTCGATGCCTATGATAAGGCCATCTCTTCCGACATATTTATACCAACCTATAGTTGATCCCGCCTCTATGGCAACAAGTTTTTTACATGCCTTTGGAATTACGCTCTCCCTGTAGGCATCGTCTTGCCTATCAAATAGATCAAATGAAGGGACGGACACGACCCTCACCTTTTGGCCCTTCTTTGTAATCTCGCTGGCTGCATCCATTGCGAGTGAGACCTCCGAGCCGCTGGCCATTATAACCATATCAGGCGAACCATCACAATCAACAATTGTGTAAGCGCCAAATTTTAGATTTGATTGCGAGGCATATTTGCTTCTGTCAATGACGGGAAGATCCTGTCTTGTAAGTATCAGGGCGGTGGGACCGTCTTTTTTATCGAGCGCCGCTTTCCATGCCGCCGCTGTTTCAGTTGCATCAGAGGGGCGTATGACCTGAAGGTTGGGTATGATTCTAAGGGCCGTCACATGTTCAACGGGCTCATGGGTGGGGCCGTCTTCGCCGACAAATACGCTGTCGTGTGTAAATATATAGATTGCCTGCAAGTTCATCAGGGCGGAAAGCCTGACCGCAGGCTTTACATAATCGGAAAACACAAGAAATGTGGAGCCGTAAGGAATGAGGCCGTCGTAAACCGCCATACCGTTCATCATTGCGCCCATAGCATGTTCACGAATACCAAAATGTATGTTTTTTCCAGAGAATTCGTCCCTGGCGATGGATGCAGAGCCCTTTATGGCCGTCTTGGTTGAGGGGGCAAGATCGGCTGACCCCCCTATAAGAGAAGGAACCGTCTGCGCAACTACCTGCAGCATATCACCCGATGCAGATCTTGTTGCAATGGAGTCCTTTGTGATGGTGGCAAGAAGCCTTTCCTCTATATCAGCGGGGAATTCCTTGTTGACGCAGGCATTCCAGGAAGCCAGAAGCGACTCATCTTCAGTAACGGCACTTTTAAACCTTGCCTGCCACGCAGAATACTCTGTCTTCACTTCCTCAATCCTTTTGGCAAAGAGCGCCTTTGCTTCTGACGGCACATAAAATGACTCATCGACAGGCATCCCTATAGCCTCTCTGGTGAGTCTTATCTCGGCATCGCCAAGGGGTTCGCCGTGGGCAGACGCGGTGTTTGCCTTGTTGGGGCTCCCTTTTCCTATAGTCGTTTTTGCGATAATCAGAGTAGGTCTGCCTTCATCCTTCTGACCCGCAATAATTGCCTCCCTTATCGCAGCGTGATCATAGCCGTCAACATGAAGCACCTGCCAGTTATACGCCTCAAAGCGTTTGCCTACATCCTCGGAAAAGGTAAAATTAGTGTCGCCTTCGATTGTGATCTGATTGCTGTCATAGATATATATAAGTCTTGAAAGACCAAGGTGTCCCGCAATGGATGCAGCCTCGGATGTAATGCCTTCCATCATATCGCCATCACCGACTAGTGAATAGATGAAGTGATCAATAATATTATCATTCTTATTAAATTTGCCTGCCATGACCCGTTCCGCCATGGCCATTCCCACACCGTTGGCAAAGCCTTGACCGAGAGGCCCGGTAGTCGTCTCAACTCCGGGTGTATGGCCATATTCAGGGTGCCCCGGCGTCTTACTACCTTTTTGTCTGAAATTTTTAATGTCTTCAATAGTAAGATCGAAGCCATAGAGGTGGAGAAGAGAGTAAAGAAGGGCCGAACCGTGCCCCGCTGAAAGAACAAAGCGGTCCCTGTTTGCCCAGTCGGGATCATCAGGATTAAAACGCATAAACTCGTTCCACAAAATAAAGGCGATGTCGGAGCATCCCATAGGAAGTCCGGGGTGACCGGACCTCGCCGCTTCTATAGCATCGACAGAGAGCATTTTTATGGTATTAATCGCTTTATTTACTAGGGCCTGATCAAGTTTACTGCTATCCATTATTAGTCATTCCTCTTTTGCGGCTATAAAAGACCGATTTTTAAGTTAAAATTCATGTGATTTTTACAGATTTGCCTTTTTTTTTCAAGGATTAAATCTTTAATTTAAGGGGATCTCTCTTATACTCATGGGCGGCATCTGGTCGGCTAATAAAAATATAGGCCTTCTGCCTTTCCTTTCTTTATTCTTGCCGCTCTGTCTATGGTTCTGATATCCTGAAAGCAAAATCAAGGGATCAATTATTATGAAAATGGGAATAAAAGCAAAGATACTGGTGATAATGCTTGTGGTTGCCTTTGTGCCCGGTATTGTCGGCGTCTCATCGACTTATTTAAGGGGTTCGCAGGTATTTAAGAAGGCCCTTGGTCAGAAGTTTGTTGAGATGAACCGCCAGATATCAGTGGCTATCAGGATATTAATAGAGCAAAAAGGCTCCGAAGCCCGGTTTATTGCATCTAATAATGCCGTCAGGGAAGCCCTTCTCACAGGGAGTTATTCTGAAGAGGCGACCTCTACGCTCGCTTTGTCGCGCGCAGGGGGAGGAGCCAGCAACGCCGGCCTCTATGAAGCCGACGGCACTATTTTTTTAAAACTGAATGAGCGGGCCAATATCCCACCCCTTGATTACAGGGTTGCCGATATTTTTAAGGATGGCGCAGAAAAATACGTATTGGGAAATCCAATAAGAAGTAAAAACTTCAAAGGCGCTCTTTTGCCGGTTTATGCTCCTATATATGACGGTAAAAAGGGCGCCCTTATCGGCATAATAGCCCTGTTTATCGACATTGACGGCTACTTTGCCAAGGCAGGTTCGGTATATTTCGGCGAAGGAGGTCATGTAAATCTGGTAGCAGCAAGCGGAGCTGTGATTTTCGATCCCTACATGGATGAAAGAGCTTCATTTCCTGAAGCAACAATGGCAAGAATAAAAGAAAACAGGGAACAGTGGTTTGTGTCAATTGATGAGCATGGCTCAAACTCTGTAATAGTCGCGTCGGCCCCGGTTTACCCTTTATATGGAGATTATTCGGATAGCAACAAAGATTGGTATTATATTGTTCTCACGCAGCCTATTGCCGAGGCCTTTTTAAAGCCGATAAATGATGTGCTTTTTGGAGCCGCCATTCCCGGGTTTATATTCGCTGTTATTTTGATATGTATCATCTATTTAACCCTTAAAAAAATAGTGGGGCCTATTGGGGCGCTGAAAGAAGGCGCTGCCTTGATAGCCGGAGGTAACCTCGACCACAGGATTCTTATTCATACAGGTGATGAAATTGAGGATCTGGCCAATGAGTTTAACAATATGACATCGGAATTGGAAAGCCTTTATCATGGACTTGAGGAAAAGGTTCGGGAAAGGACGGTTGAACTTGAAGAATCTAACAGGGAGCTTGAAAAGGCTAACAGGCTTAAATCGGAATTTCTTGCAAATATATCTCATGAACTAAGAACTCCCTTAAATTCCATAATAGGTTTTTCAGAGGTTCTTCAAGATGGACTATATGGAGAAATAAACGATAAACAGGGAAAATATCTGGGTAATATCCATAAAAGCGGTAAACACCTGCTGGAACTGATTAATAGCATTCTGGACCTTTCCAAGATAGAGGCGGGTAGAATGGAATTTCATCCCGAGGAAATATCCTTCAGGGATGCCGCAAAAGAGGTTGAAAATGTAATCAAGCCCCTTGCAATAAAAAAAGGGATTGATCTTAAATTTTTTATAGAAGACACCCTTGATGAAATCACGGCAGATAGATTAAAACTAAAACAGATATTGTACAATTTGCTGGGTAATGCGATAAAGTTTACGCCCGATAAGGGCTCGGTGGCGCTTGAAGCAAAAAAAGAGGGCGCATTTATAAAAGTGGCAGTCAAAGACACGGGGATAGGGATAAAAGAAGAAGAGCTGGATCTGATATTTGAATCATTCCGCCAGGCCGACGGGTCTCATTCAAGAGATTTTGAAGGGACAGGTCTTGGACTCACACTGACGCGTAAATTTATAGATATGCATGGAGGCCAGATAAGGGCGGAAAGCGTTGAAGGGGAGGGCAGCAGTTTTATTTTTACCCTGCCCCTTAAATATGAAGAATAAGTTCATTGATAATAATTTATACAACACAGGGAAAACATCAATTATGAATGATATGGAAGAAGTCAGAAAAACAATACTTGTCGTAGATGACAATGGGGCAAATGTGGAACTCCTGGAGGCCTACCTGACAGCCTATGGTTACGATGTAATTATAGCCATGGATGGCGAAAGCGGCCTTGAAAAGACATATGCCGAGATGCCCGATCTTTTGCTTCTTGATGTAATGATGCCGGGCCTAAACGGGTATGAAGTCTGTAAGATATTAAAGGAAGATGAAAGGACGCGTTTTATCCCTATAGTTATGATTACTGCCCTAACCGAGATGGACGACAAGATAAAAGGGATAGATGTTGGCGCTGATGATTTTTTAACCAAGCCCTTTAACAAGCTTGAGCTTATGGCCAGGGTGAGATCACTTTTGAGGCTAAAGGCCCTCCATGATGAACTGGAATCCAGTGAGGATATTATTTGCGCACTTGCTTTAGCAGTGGAGGCAAAAGATCCCTATACGGGTGGACATTCGGAAAGAGTTGCAGGATATTCAAGAGACCTTGCTAAAGAGCTGGGTCTTTCTTCTGCCTTGCAGGGGAAACTTCACAAGGCGGGCATTCTGCACGATATAGGTAAAATAGGGATGAGGGAGGCCGTTTTGCATAAAGAGGGAAGTCTGGACAAGGACGAATATGAGGAGGTAACTTCCCATCCTCAAACAGGGGCTATTATATGTGAGCCCTTAAAATCGCTTGGCGATATAATCCCTATGATAAAGCACCACCATGAATGGTTTAACGGCACAGGCCACCCGGATGGGCTGAAAGGTGATGAAATACCGCTTGGCGCAAAGATTATATCTATTGCCGATACCTATGATGCCATGACATCTTCAAGACCATATAGAAACGCAATGGAAAAGGAAAAGGCGATTGATATTATGAAGTCTGAAAAAGATAGCGGGCAGTGGGACCCTGAACTCCTGACTGTTTTTTTTAAGATGATGTCCAGGGCCTGAATCGCTTTAACAACTCTTGATTTTGGATGTAGCGTTCCAGACTGTCAACCCGATTATCAACAGGAGAGTGCAATGCCTTTGCCCTTGATGATAAGCGATCTCATAAGCGCATCTATCAACACTGAATCCTCCGACAAAGCTGAACTTATCCAGACCCACATCTCATTTATTATACTTACGGATAGTTACGTATATAAGATAAAAAAACCGGTAAATCTGGGCTTCCTTGACTTTTCTACTATAGAAAAAAGGCGCTTTTATTGTATGCAGGAACTTGAACTTAACCGGAGGCTTTCTCCTGATATATATATCGGTCTGCTTGAGGTAAGAAAAAGAGAAGGCCATTTTTTTTATGATGGAAAGGGAGAGCTTGTAGATTATGCCATTAAGATGAGGCGCATACCTGAAGATCTAATGATGCTGAATCTTTTAAAAAAGGGGGCAGTCGATCTTCAAATGGTGGAAAACGTAGCCAGGACAATTGCGGATTTTCACAGGGACGCGCAAAGGGGAGACGCTATTTCAACCTTTGGCAGACCCGAGGCGGTAAGGGAAAATATAAAAGAGAATTTCCTCCAAACTGAAAGATATATAGGTAAGACAGTTTCTTATGAGAAATATCACGCAATAAAGGAGTATGCTCTGGACTTCATCAATCAAAACAGCGCTCTTTTTAAAAAAAGAATGGATAAAGGAAGGATCAGAGACTGTCACGGCGACATTCATATGGAGCATGTTTGCATTGCCGATAAGATATATATCTATGACTGTATTGAATTTAATGACCGTTTCAGATATGGAGACGTGGCCTCGGATATCGCTTTTCTGGCCATGGATCTGGACTTCCATGAAGAGAAAAAACTCTCTGACAAGTTTGTTGAAAGTTATATAAAGGCCTCAGGGGACGAGGAGATCATGTTGCTCATTGATTTTTACAAATGCTACAGGGCCTGTGTCAGGGCAAAAGTTGATAGTTTCGAGCTTGACGACCCCAGCCTTAGCGAAGAAGAAAAGGAGGAGGCAGGCAGGATCGCCCGTAAGTATTTCGATCTTGCCTTTTGCTATGCCGGTAAATAAAAAAAAGGTTAAGCCGCTTCTAGTTGTCTTATGCGGCCTTATAGGAACGGGAAAGAGTACGCTAGCCGCTAAACTTGCCGAAACCACCGGATTTGAAGTTCTCAGATCTGATGAGCTAAGAAAGGGGCTTGCAGGACTTGATAGGAAGGAGCACCGTTATGAATCTTTTGGCGAGGGGATATATTCAGAGGGGTTCTTCGATGCGACCTACAAGGAGCTATTAAGAGAGGCCTCGCGGCTACTGGACAAGGGGGGCGGCGTAATTCTCGATGCATCTTTCAAAAAAGAGAAATACCGCAGTGACGCCAGGGATATGGCAGAAAGATTTAAAATACCGTTCTTGCTTATTGAGTGCAGGTGTCCCGATGAAGTGATAAAGCAGCGTCTGGAAAAAAGGGAAAGAGAAGGGCTAGATATATCCGACGGCCGATGGCCCGTCTTTTTAAAACAAAAAAACGATTTTGAAGATATTAAGGAAATCAGTAAGAAGGAGCATTTGATAATAAACACGCATAAGGCTCTGAGTGATAATCTAAAAGAGATATTGTCTGTAATCTGTAAGTAAGTTCATCCCTCCCCATTAAGATGTTGCGCCGGAATCCATGAAAGATGAGAAGGCCTTTCCCTTATAGTAATATGTTATTTATATAGGTTTTTGACCCTGTCCTCTACAAAATCAATTAATGTTTTTTCTATCTTTACATTATTTAGATTATTTATTTCAACAAGGCAGGTAGGGCTGGTAACATTGATCTCCGTAATCCAGTCGCCGATAACATCAAGGCCAACAAAATAAAGTCCGTCCTCTTTAAGCCTGGGAGCGATAATGCGACACAGCTCTTTGTCACGGTCAGTAATGTCGCACTTAAAACCCTTCCCTCCTATATGGATGTTGCCGCGGTGTTCATCATCTTGCGGGACTCGGCTTACGGCTCCGACAGGCTCTCCATCGATTAATATTATACGTTTATCACCATTTTTTATCTCAGGGATATAGCGCTGCCCCATAATAAACTCTTTACCGAAAGAAGTGGACGTTTCAAGGAGCGCATTGATATTCCTGTCCCCCCTTTTTATATAAAATATACCCTCGCCACCACATTTGCCGAGCGGCTTGATGATCATTTCACCACCTACCTCTTCCAGAAATGACTTAAGGCGGTCTGTATCCCTGCTGACGATGGTTTCAGGTATGGCCCCGGGAAAATTCAGTGCATACAGTTTCTCGTTGGCGCCTCTTACTCCTTTTGGATCATTGATTATAAATGTATCTTTCGATGCAAGCTCCAGTATCTGAGTTGCATAGACATAGTTCATATCAAACGGCGGGTCCTTACGCATGAATATGGCATCCACGTCTGAAAGAGCTGTGTCTTCAGGCTCACCCAGGCAGAATATGCCACTGCTATTGTTAAATTGTACTGGCCTTAAGCTGGCAAAAGAAGCGGCGGCCTTAATATAAAGATCTTCAACGCGGCAATAATATATATGATGACCTCTTTCTGAGGACTCATGCATCATAAGGAGTGTAGAATCTGTCTCACGGTTGATTGATTCGGCAGGGTCCATTACAAAAAGGTATTTCAATGGTAGTCTCCATGACTTAAATTAATTTCTAATAAGGGTTTTAATTGTACCTGACAATATAAGGCCGCTATAATGGTAAGTAAAACTTCCTGCTATGTCAAAATATATCGCAAAAAAGATTGGTATTTATCTACATATACCGTACTGCATAAAAAAATGCTCCTACTGTGCATTTAACTCCATCCCTTCAAATGGCGTATCAAAACCATATCTGCAAGCGATGGATAAAGAGATAGACCGGGCCTCCACCTTATTTAATTTAAAAGAGTATTTAGTAGACACCTTGTATTTCGGAGGGGGGACTCCGTCTCTCTTGACCCCGGGAGAGGTTAAAGGGTTGCTACGCAGAGTTGATGCCAGCTATAAGTTAGCAGAAGATGCCGAGATGACCCTGGAGCTTAACCCTGCAGCCCAGGATGGGATTAATATTCATGGCTATAGACGTGCCGGCATTAACCGCTTAAGTATCGGCATACAAAGCTTTGATGAGAAGAACTTAAGATTTTTGGGACGTCTCCATGACGCAAAGGAGGCGGAATTTAGTTTTGCCAGAGCAAGAGAGGCCGGCTTTGACAATATCAGCATCGACCTAATATGCGGACTGCCGGGACAGAAGGCAGGCGATGTGAAATCAGACCTGGAGAGAGCGCTAAAGCTTGGTCCCGAACATATATCTTTATATCTCTTAAGCATTGAAAGTGGGACGCCTTTTTTCAGCGCCGTCAAGGAAGGGAGATTTGCGCCGCTTGATGACGAAATGCAGGGGGAAATATATCAATGTGCCTCCGAATATCTCCAGATAAACGGCTATGTCAGATATGAAACGTCCAATTATGCCCAAAACGGGTTCGAGTCGAAACATAATATGCGCTACTGGAGAGGTGAAGACTACATAGGTGTCGGTGCGGGGGCGCATTCATTTATTTCCGATATCGGCTGGGGAATGAGGTGCTGGAATGTGAAATCTCCTGATAAATATATAAATAGTATTGATAGTAATCTGTTGCCGCTTGAAGAGCTGGAAATCCTTACAAGGAAAGATGCCATAAGAGAGTCTGTTTTAACATCGCTTAGAACATCTACGGGCTTAAGTGAAGAGATGCTAAATAAAAAATTTGCTATTTCACTGTTTGAGGCTCTTTCAGAAGGAGCCCTTAAAATGCTGCCCGGTGATATATATAAAAATGAAAAGGGGCGCATTATATTGACTGAAAAGGGGGCCCTTATGGCAGATGAGGTAGCGCTTAGCCTATTGATATAAAGACCCAAAAAGCCGGTTTTTGAACATTTACTTTCCAATAATCAGGTTTATCTGATACTTAATAGTCCAAAAGCAGATCAATCCTGGAAAGGAACTGAAAAAATGAGCGGAGAAGCTTATCCGATTAGAAGAAAGTATGACAGAGTAACTATAACTCTGGAGGTCAATTACAATACCGATATGGACTTCCTCAATTCATATACGAGAAACATAGGCGTCGGCGGGATGTTTATCCGCACAATTTACCCTCTCCCCGAGGGAACAGAGTTAAATATTAAATTCGCCATTCCAGAGATAAAAGCGGATTTTTCGCTTCTGGCTAAAGTTGTCTGGTCTGCAAAGCCTGAAACCGGGGGCATCCAGGAAGAATCAGGGATGGGAATAAACTTTATAAATATGAGTAAAGAAAAATCAAAAATTCTGCAGCATTACCTGGAGAGTAAGAAAAAGGGATAGATACGTAAGGTATTGAAAAACTATTTTGTTTATTTGCAGTTTGTCTGAATAATTTCGAGCAGAAAATCGGCCGTCTTTTCCATATCATCAATCTTAATCTGTTCATCTGTAGTATGAACATTTTTCATTCCCGTTCCGATTATAGCCATCTCCACGCCTTTGTCGTTAAGAATATTGGCGTCGCTTCCCCCTCCACCTATACGAAGTTCCAGCTTTTTATTCGTATTTATTGCGGCTTTTCTTGCAAGAGATATGGAAGGGCAGTCCTCATTTAACAGCATTAGCGGATAATCCATGGATATCTCTAAATCAAGAGTTGCCTCGTTGCCGTCAAGTTTATTTTCATGAACAACCTTTTTAACGGAGTCAACCATCGCTTTAGTCTGATTTGTCAGTTTTTCGATATTATGGCTCCTTGCTTCGCCCTCCATTATTACGGTGCCGGCAACGATGTTTGTAGCTGTGCCCCCCTGAATAGTGCCGATATTTGCAGTCGTCTCATCATCAATTCTTCCAAGAGGCATACCTGCGATAGCTTGAGCCGCAAGTTTGATGGCGCTTATCCCTTTTTCTGGAGCAAGCCCCGCGTGAGATTCAACACCATGAACTGTAAACTTAATATGATTGGAAGCCGGGGCCGCATAGACTATCTTGCAACTGTCACTGGAGTCAAGGGAGTAACCAAAGGCGGCATTAATACTGGATGGGTCGAAATGCTTGGCACCTAGCAGTCCTACCTCCTCGCATACGGTAAAGAGAATTTCGATATCTCCGTGAGGGAGAGAATTATCACGAAGAGACCTTATAACTTCAATAATTATTGCAATCCCGGATTTATCGTCAGACCCCAGGATCGTATCTCCATCAGAATGAATGACGCCATCCTTAATTACAGGTTTGATTCCTCTTCCCGGGGATACCGTATCCATATGGGCGTTAAGCAGGATAACCGGCGCGTCTGGCTTGTTTCCCCTTATTTTAGCGATGAGGTTGCTGCAATTGCCCTTAGTTTTATTCTCCGCAGAATCGTAGACGGTTTCGGCGCCTAGCCCGCGTAAAAGCCTGGAAAGATAGGCTGCAAAGTCAGCCTCATCCCTTGAGGGGCTATCAACGGAAACCATTGTCAGGAATTCTTCAACGAGTCGTTTTTGGTTGATCATAATTTATCGATTTCCGATTGCAATGTGGAATGTGTAATAAGGAGAAGATGCTACAATTAATACGCTTTTTTTGCAAGAGTTTGTCCAATAAGATATGGCTGATATCGAATCAGCCTTAGTTTAGGGCAAAGTTATTAAAGAGCATTCTTTTTAGATATCTTTACAATTATGGCTTAAGATATTAATCTATGTCTGAATGGCGATGTTTTTATGCCGGCACTTGAGAAGCAAAAGATGCCTTGCCGGTGACTATTAAATAAAAATTAAAAGGATGGATTGAGGATGCCGTTAAAATTCGGGACTAGTGGTGTTAGAGGGCTGGTGACAAATATGACTGATGAGGAATGCTATCTCTACAGTAAAGCCTTCATTGAGTATTTAAAGGCGAAGTCTCCCGCCAAGGTTATTTCATTATCAGGAGATCTCAGGAGTTCTACTCCACGGATAAAAAAAGCGGTTGCCTTTGCTATTCGGGAAGAGGGTCTGGATCTGGATAATTGTGGAGATATCCCGACAGGCGCCCTTACCTTTTACGGTATTCAAGAGGGCAGGGCCTCTATTATGGTGACGGGAAGTCATATCCCTGATGACAGAAATGGCATTAAGTTTAATATGCCATGGGGGGAGATTCTCAAGGAGGATGAGATGGAAATCTCCCGTCGCTATGAGGAATTAAAAATCAAAAATGCGTCAAAGAGGAGACTGACTTTTGATGATACCGGTTTTTTTGCGAAAGGTTTTTCGCTCAGCCTTGGTGCAGTTAATAAAGATGCCGAAAGCGCCTACATAAAACGATTTATGGATTTTTTCCCTGAGAACTGTCTTGAAGGACTTAAAGTTGTTCTCTATGAGCATTCTTCCGTGGGTCGCGATATTTTGAGAGAAATATTCGAAAGACTCGGGGCTGAGCTGGTTTTGGTCGGAAGGTCACAGCACTTTATCCCTGTTGACACGGAAGCGGTCAATGATGAGGCACAGCTTGCGGCATGGGTAAAGGGAAATAAGGCCGATGCGCTTATTTCTACAGATGGCGATGCTGACAGGCCCCTGCTTATTGATGAGACTGGCAGGCAGGTGCGTGGCGATATTATGGGTATAATTGTCTCCGATTTTTTGAAGGCCGATGCCGTTGCCACACCTGTAAGTTGCAATACGGCGCTCGAAAAGAGTGGTAAGTTTAGGCATATCTCAAGGACCCGGATCGGATCACCTTATGTTATTGCTGCAATGAATGCGTCTTTAGAGGCGGGATATAGGCGGGTTACAGGTTATGAAGCCAATGGTGGTTTTCTTACGGGAACGGATATTATAAGCCCATTTACGGGCGCGAGTCTTAGGGCATTACCAACTAGAGATGCGGCCTTCCCTCTGATAGCAATTTTATTCCATTCCCTGAACAAAAAATGTCCTTTATCAGATCTGCTAGCAGACCTCCCCCCGCGCTTTATGGCAAGTGGAGTTTTAAAAAAATTCCCCATTAATATTTCAAATAAAATTATAGAGGTCTTCACCTCTGAAAGTGGAGCTGCCGTTAAAAAATATCTGGCAGATCTTTTCGGGGAGGCCGAAAATTTTGACTATACAGACGGAATCAGGATGACATTTAGAAACGATGATATTGTTCATCTAAGACCCTCTGGGAATGCGCCCGAGTTCAGGTGCTATACGGAGTCATCTTCAGAATCAAAAGCGATTGAAAATAATCGCAAGGTCTTGCATATAGTGGAGAGAGTGATCAGACCTGAAATGGAAGGAAGGTAAATAATTAAGGGCGGCAGCTTTTTGCTTTAAATGATAGAGTAATTCAGTATTTTTTAGCCATGGCCTCAAGCATCCTTAGTTTGCTCGCTTCACCCAGGGCTATGAGGGTGTCTTCCGGGCCTATTACCGTCTTGCCCGTCGGGTTGAACATCATTTCTTCGCCACGCTTTATGGCGACTATGATGACTCCGAGTTTTTTCCCTATATCCGTTTTGTCGAGCGCAATGCCACTCAGCCCTGAAGCGCGTTGAATAGGTATCTCTTCCATTTGCAGCTCCAGGTTGCCGCTCATGGTTGCAAATTCGATAAAATCTACAATTGAAGGTTTCAATATGCTGTGGGCAATCCTGATGCCACCGATATGATAGGGTGAGACAACTTTGCTTGCCCCCGCCCGGAGAAGTTTTTGCTCGGCTCCATCCTCGCTTGCCCTTGCAACTATCTGCAGCTTGGAATTCAGCCCCCTGGCGCTTAGAACAACGTAAAGGTTTTGTGCGTCCGATGGAAGAACAGAGACCAGACCCTTCGCCCTCTCTATCCCGGCTGTCTTGAGGTTGTCATCTCTCGTGGCATCGCCGTGGATGATCATGAGGTCATCATCGGCGTTAAGTTCGATCTCTTCAGTCTCAACAACTAAAAAGGGTATTTTATTCGATTTAAGCTCGCTGCATATGATGCGGCCCATCCGGCCGTAGCCGCATACAATGTAATGATCATGGAGCTCTTTAATTCTCTTTATCATTTTTCTCCTCCCAAGAATTTCCTGAATTTCACCCTCCAGAACAAACCTTATGGTATAATTTAAAACGTAGGCGACGGTGCCAAGTCCGGAAAATATCAAAAATATTGTAAATACTTTTCCCTCATTCGATAAGGGGTGAACCTCCTGATAACCGACTGTTGACAGGGTAATTACCGTCATATAAAAGGAGTCGAATATATTCCAGCCCTCTATGAAGAGATAGCCCGAAGTTCCAGCCGTTACGGTAAAGAATAGCAGGATAATTGAGAGAATGATTCGATTTTTTAAGGTGGTCGATTCCGAGTGCGGCACCGATATACTCCTTTAATAAACAAAGTTTTCAGGATTATACATTAAATAGAGGACTTTTGGACCATATTTAAAGTTTAACATTGGCGCACAATGTGCTATATAATTAGAAGTATGAAAATAATAATAGTAGAAGATGAACCATTTTTTATAGAAAAACTGAAACTGATTCTCGGTGGGGAGGGAGAATATGAGATTGTTTGCTCATACCCTTCTGCCGAGGAGGCCCTTTCGGGATACAAAGAGGGGGCGGCAGAGGTAATGCTCATAGATATAGTGATGCCTGGCATGTCCGGCATTGAGCTTATGAAAATAATAAAAGGCAGGGATCCCATAGTTGAAATAGTGGCCTTTACGGGGAGTGAAGATCGTGAAACCGTCTTAGAGGCGATCAGAGCCGGGGCATCGGGTTACCTGTTAAAGGATATGTCTCCCGGAGATATTTTTGATTCACTAAATACAATCAGCAAGGGCGGCTCTCCCATGAGTCCAAAGATAGTAAGGGCATTGGTAAATGAAATTCAGTCCGCGCACTCAACAGACAGTCCTATATTGAGCAAGAGGGAGCGGGAAGTACTTGGCTTGGCTGCGGAAAAGCTTTCCTATAAGGAGATCGGCCAGAAATTGAATATCAGCCATCATACAGTCCATACCCATCTAAAGAATATATGCGAAAAGCTCAAGGTAAAGGCAAGAAAAGAAGCTATCTCCATAGCCAGAAGAAAGTCCCTGATTTAGCGCCTACTCATAAAATACCCACAACGGGTGATTGTCAACAGTTGCGACTACCTGTTCTAATGGAAGCTGGGATAGTAATATTAACCTTTGCAGTCCTTTCTAACATTATATCGGGCAGGAGGAAAGTTTTATGGGCGAAAACAAAGAAAGACATATTCTTTTTGTGGATGATGACGGGCATCTGGCCAAAATGATGACCTTCCTCTTCATGGCTAATGGGTTTAACCTGGAGACCGCAAAAAATGGACTTGATGCATTGGAAGTTTTAAAAAGAATAAAGCCGGAAGCGATAATTTTGGATGTCATGATGCCGCTTATGAATGGCTTCGAATGTCTTAAACAGATCAAAGAAAATAAGGCTCTAAAGGATATACCTGTCATTGTTTTGTCTGCACTTCCATCAGTTGACAATCAGAAAAAAGCACTTTCACTCGGCGCTTATGATTACATTGTCAAGCCTTTCAGGTCATCGGAACTGATAAAGAAAACAATGGAGGCGATTAGGGCGGCAAGTTTTGATTAAGTCTCGCCTATTTGTCCTGCCGCGCCTCCTCTTTATTGATTTCATGTGCTGCATCATGTATTGCGTCAAGGTTTAGTTCCTTTACCCTTATTGCGATCGTTTTCTTCCCTGCGCGGGCGCCACGTTCTGAGCAGCCCTTGCCTACGGGTTTTATAAGCTCTATCATACTTTTAATACGGGTGAATACTTAAGGCTACCTCTAATAATTATAATTTCGTCATTCCCGCCCCGCATCAAGTACGGGATAAACTTGATCGGGAATCTAGTTGTATCAAACATCTGGATTCCCGATCACGCCAGGCATGACATATTTATAGAGGTACCCTTAAGTTGAGTCAATCCAAAATATCAATGTATAATTTCTGAGATTTTGACAGCATTAAAGCAACCGTGCAGCATTTTGGAATTATTAACATATGGAAATGATTTGAATATTTTTATTTGTTTCTGTCATACTGTAAAAAAATTCTTTATTGAATAAAGCTTGCCATCTTTCTTGTAAACAAGGAGAAATAATGCTTATTAGTTGCCCTTCCTGCGGGCTTGAAAATGAGCGCCTGAATGATGCTACAGATAATACTATTATCTGTAAGGCATGCAGCGCTACTTTTTCTGCTAAATCAGATTCAGTATCCGAGGAGGCATTATCTGAGAGGGTTTGGAAGGTTAAGGGTGAAAACGGACTGCCCGTTAGTCTGAGGGTTTTGAGATTCAGGGTCTCAAAGGGAAATCTTGGCTTAGAAAAGGAATTATCAAGGGATGGAAAAACATGGCTTAGAGTTGATGCCCACCCGGCCTTAAGGGATTCCTTCCCGGTAGCCGAAGATCTCAAGCTCAAAGAACCTCATAATAATAATGTCTCCGAGGCAAGTCTTGATTCTCACATGGACGATCAAAAGGCACTTTCCCCGACAAGCGCGGACAAAAATGAAGGCAGAGTATTATTGAGCAGGCCAAGAGGCTGGCTACCTGTCCTTGGCTTTGCATCGTTTATTCTTATTACTTCAGGTTCATTTTTTTTCCCTCTTTCAAAAGATGTGGAGTCGCTGGCCCTTAATAATAAGCGACTGCTAACCGAAAATATTGATCTAAAGGAGATGCTTTCAGCTTCAGATCAGAAGATGACGCAACTTGAGGAGAGAATTGCAAAGCTTGATGATGAGCTTGAAAATGTGAAAGCTTTAAATGAAGACTTTCGGCATGCAAAGTCGATCCTTGAAGACATAAAGAAAAGTATAGACAGCAATAAAATATATCTGGCGGTAAGTCTTGAAGAAAATCGGCTTTTTGTAAAAATAGGCACGAAGACGATTAAGGAATATACAGTTTCTACCGGAAAAGGAAAAACTCGCCTTAAAGGGAGTGGGAAAATTCATAATTTCCTAACGCCTAGAGGCAGGATGGTAATAAATGCCAAAGAAAGGAATCCGGTTTGGTATAAGCCGAACTGGGCCTGGGAGGAGGCAGGTCTTGATCTGCCAGAATCGATCTCCATTGAAGACCGGGCGGTAAAAGGAGAGCTTGGGAAATACAGGTTGAAACTTAAAGACGGTTATGCCATACATGGTACAAAACGCGGGGTAGTGGAAGGGGGAAAAGTGACTCACGGATGTATCAGGATAGGCAGAGAAGATCTGAAAAAACTTTATTCAATGGTAAAGAAGGGCACCGAGGTCTACATTTATTAGAGATCTTTATGGCGCCCTATTCAACTGAGAGCTACTTATGACTATAAGCGGGAACCCCCATAAACTGGCGATGGATATTGCTCTTGGTTATACAAATGTAACTATGGCGACACTAAAGAGGTATGACCAGCAGGATTTGAAAACGCTGAATACGAATCTCAATATTGTTTTGAGAGAACTTAGAAGGGAGCAGGTTCCACTTGAGGATATTATGGCGATAAAGATGAAGAATATGAAAATTCAGAGAGTAAATCAGACACTGTCCGTTATAAGGACTTACTGTAAAAAAAAGAGGATTGTAGTTTAAAAATTTATGAACTTATTTTAAATTGAAGCTGCAACCAGGTGATAAACTTCTTATTTAGCATAAGCTACAACCCTGTTTCTTCCTTTATCTTTTGCCTTATAAAGGGCAATGTCTGCCCGGTTAATTAAAGATCTTTCTACTTTAGCGTCATCGGGAAATGTGGCGTATCCAATACTTATAGTAAGTTTTCCTAGCGGCTGAGCGCTTTCATTACAGAAGGCTCTTTTTTCTATCGCCGCCCTCATTCTTTCAGCGCACTTTTCGACCTCTCGCTTGTCTGCCTCCGGGAGTATAACGGCAAACTCTTCCCCTCCATATCGTGCTAATATATCAAGGTTCCTGATAGTTTCAAGCATAACGATAGAGCACTCTTTAAGGGCGTCATTGCCTTTAAGGTGGCCGTTGGTGTCGTTGTAATGCTTGAAATGGTCGATATCTATAAGCATGATCGATAGAGAACGTTTGTAGCGCTTTGCTCTTTTGAGTTCTTCCTGGAGGAGATTGACAAAATGTCTGTGATTATAAAGAGATGTTAGTTCATCAGTTATGGCCAGCCTTCTTGTTTTTTCGAGTATTTGCAGCTTCTCTATTGCCGCTGCGGCTTGTGTGGCCAAGAGAGCTATTATAGACTCATCTTTTTTGCTGAATTCTCTTTTCTTGAAGTCATCAACGTATAAAATGCCTATAGTTTTTCGTTCTGCAATTAGCGGCGTAGCGAGCAAGGATTTTATTCCTTCAGATTCGATATTCGGGCGTTCTATCTCAATCTGATCACTGATATCACTTATTGATACGGTATTTCCATTGTTAAGTATATGATCGGACACTCCGCCTTTTTGTATCTTCCATTTAGTATGTTTTGAAAATTTGCTGCTAAAGCCGTGGCTTGCGACCAGCTCCATTTGGCCGAGAGCTTCGTTGTAAAGAGCGATACTGCCGGCCGGGGTATTTGTCAACTTCATAGCATATTGGATGATGGTGGAGAGCATATCCTCTTCCCGATCTGAAGAGGTAAGCATTATTCCGATATCATAAAGCATTTGTTGAGCACGCAGGCTTTTTGAAATCTCTTCCTCCCTCTTTTTTCTTTCATCAACGAGGTTGAATAGAAGTTTTGCGCTCAGACCTTCTAAAACTTCTACACCTTCTTTTTTTATACTGTGTATATCCCTGGAGACATCATTATTTCCCGTAACATTTACAATAACGTCAGTCCTGACCTTTGAGAGGAATTCGGCATAATCGTTTGAAATAGCTATGCCGAGTTCTCTCGCTTTCACGAGACCTGGAGCATCATTTCTGGTGTCGGCGATACCGACAACCTCAATCTCTTTATCATCATGCAATATCGGAAGCAGCGCAGCGCCGCCGACACCACCGCCTATAATAAAAAGTTTTGTCATAAACCTATCCGTTAATTCTGGGTTGGCGATTATATTGCAGCAATTATGCCAAAATAAATGGGCCCGGGTTTTTACAGTTTATTATATTAAAATAGCGCTGAATTATAAAAATAATGGAAAAATATTCTATTTAGAGGGTAATTTAATTTTTAATCAATAAAATATGCTGTTCGAAATATAGTTTCATTATAGATTCAAAATGAAGGCAAGTCAAATTACGTAAATTGGAGATCTCGTTATGAAAAAAATTCAATATTTAATTTGTCTTTTCTATTAATTTGAATAAAGACGGCAAGGCCTTCATAAGCGACAAATAAGGCAAGGAGGATAAGCACAATAGAGACATTACCTAAAAAATAATTAGGTACATCAGATGTAAAGAAA
>JAVVFD010000069.1:0-12851 GCA_032250935.1 bacterium | reverse complement strand
TTTACTGGAAACGATAAAAGAGATTAGCTGGAAACAACCGAGGAGATTTACTGGAAACTTTCAGGAGATTACGCAGTCCTGAAAGGACGGTTTTTTTTCACAGAACAGTGCAATAAACAATCTGTTACCATGCGGAATTATGATTTGAATAGCTCTCAATAAGGATCTTAATCCATGTTTCATTTTTGACCAGCCATCTCATGGTAGAAATTTATCTATTAATGATATTGGGTATTTATACGGTAAAATCAGAAATAAATGGATGTTGCATTTTTGTTATAGGGCTTGATATGTACCGGTTTTGAGCTTATACTAAGGAAAAAAGTATGGGAAAGGCTTAAATGAGTAAGATGGATTCATTAGTAAACTTAAACAGCGATGAGATATTAAACGGTATTGCCGACGGACTTATAGTCGTCGGCCTAAACCGCAAGGTTATGTTCATGAACCGGTCCGCCAAAGAAATCCTTAAAAAAGCCGGAGACGAGACCATCTTGTTTGATAAAAAATGTTCCCAGCCGGGAGTTATGGATTCCGGAGCGGCTCTTGGCTGTCTCATAATGAAGACCATCGACACGGGAGAACATATATATAACTATGAAATGAGCATCGGCAAAAAAGGGAAAAAATTGATACTCGATATCAATACGGCTCTTGTTAAAGATGGGGATGGAAAAACTGTCGGCGGGAGAATAATGCTGAGGGATGTAAGCCTTATAAGGGAGCTGGAGAGTGAGCTTAAAGATAGATACTCATTTGAGAAGGTTATCGGTAAAAATTACAGGATGCATGAGGTATACGAGCTGCTTCATGAAGTGGCGCCTACCAGATCGACCGTGCTGATAGAGGGAGAGAGCGGCACTGGAAAGGAGCTGATCGCAAACGCCATACACCACAATTCTCCCAGAGTTGATGGCCCCTTTATCAAGGTAAATTGTGCAGCCCTCGCCCCGGGGCTGCTGGAAAGCGAACTCTTTGGTCATGTAAAAGGGGCCTTTACCGGGGCGATTGCAGACAAAAAAGGGAGGTTCGAGCTTGCCCATGACGGGACGCTCTTCCTGGACGAGATCGGGGAGATATCCCTCCAAACTCAGGTAAAGCTTTTAAGGGTGCTTCAGGAGGGGGAAATTGAGAGGGTGGGCGGAGTCAAATCTATCAAGGTTGATGCAAGGCTTATAGCGGCGACAAATAAGGACCTTAAGCTTGCAGTTCAAAACGGTGAATTTCGTGAGGATCTCTACTACAGGCTTAAGGTTGTGCCTATACATCTGCCGCCTCTTAGAGAAAGAAGAGACGACATTCCTCTTCTGGTGAAACACTTCATAGACAAGTTTAACAAGGAGATGGCCAGAAAGGTCAATAATCTCTCTCCAAGGGCGATGGAACTCCTCCTGGAATATAGCTATCCCGGGAATATAAGAGAGCTTGAACATATAATGGAGCATGCCTTCGTAAGGTGTCGCGGAAAGACCATACAGTCTGAACATCTGCCGCGCGATCTTCAAAGTACCGACATTATTGATATGGCGATACATAGCGGCGCCCCCCTTAAGGCACTTGAGAAAGAGACGATAACAAGGACTCTAAACGAGAGTGACTGGCGACTCCAGGAGTGCGCGAAAAAACTGCATATAAGCCGCACAACACTTTGGCGGAAGATAAGAGATCTTGATATTAAGCAAGGTTAAGGCAGAGGACCTGCTCACCGGTTTGACGAACAGTTTTAAACTTCAAGTGCACCCTTCCAATCCAGATAAGGGGAAGTAATGGCTCACAAGTTTGACCCTTCAAAAAAGGAAAAACTCGAAGGCGAAGAAAGAAAAGGGTTTTACGATATCCATGAACTTCTCCTCTGGATGGGTATATCAAGGGGGATGACTATTGCCGATATTGGCTGTGGAACCGGATACTGCACAGTGCCAATGGCGGCATTAACGGGTGAGAAAGGAAGGGTCTTTGCCTGCGACATTTCCCAGGAAATGCTTGATGTGCTTCATGAAAAAATAGATAGGTGGAACATAGGTAATGTCTCAGCCAGACTCTCGCAAGAATGCAGCATTCCTATTGAAGACGCTGCCGTCGATTTTGTATTCCTCTCCATGTTGCTCCATGAAATTGATTCACCCGCCGAATTTTTATCCGAAATAAAACGGATACTGAAAAAAGGGGGTAGAATAGGGGTCGTTGACTGGGAAAAGCTTGACTCTGAAACGGGGCCTCCCCTGAATGAAAGGGTCTCTATGGCGGAAGCGGTGGCGATGCTGGCGGGAGAAGGGCTGGTGACCATAAAAAATGAAATGATAGGGAGCTATCATTACGCCATCCTCTCTGCAAGAGATGAGGACCTAAGGAAGGAAAAGCTCGAAAGAGTGGGAAAGAAGATGCTTGATGAGATATTCTGTCTCAGTGAACAGAATATGAGAAGCGCAGTTATTCTGGAACGTTTTCAGGCCGTTAAGGCTGAAACGGTAGTCGAGATTCTTCAGGAGTTTTGCAGCAAGGCCTCGGAAAAAAGGCCCAGGTACGCCGAAATAATAGATAGCTGCCTTGACATAAATAAAATGAAGGAAACACTTGGCCTTGAGAAGATGAGCGACATATATGTAAAGGCAAAAAATATGGGCTACGACTCGGTTGTGAGACTGCTGATGAATCCGCCGCCCAAGGGGAAAAAATTCAGTGAATATGATTTTGTTGAAGGTCAAAACACCTACGATATAACACTCGGGGAGAAACGCAGCCTTGCCAAGGGGATAGACAAGGACTTGTTGGACAGGATCATCTACGATGAAGATGCCATAGTAATTAAGAATATCCTGTCAAATCCAAGAATTATAGAAAGGGACGTCTTGAAGATCGCTTCAAAGCGTCCTATCAAATCTGAAATACTAAAGGTGATATCTGAATCGGTTAAGTGGTCTTCCAGATATGTTGTAAAGAGGGCGCTTGTGCTGAACCCCTTCACCCCGACCGGTATCGCACTCGGACTGGTAAATACGATGCAGTATAAAGACCTGAAGCTTATCGCATCTTCAGGTTCCCTTCATGATGAGATCAGAAACTCGGCAAAAGATCTTCTGAAAAGAAATTACTTATAAGGATATCTCAAATTAAACCGCTTACTCAAAGCTTGTCGAAGCGCAATCCTTTTGATGTGTCCATAAAATTCATCTTCAGGCCTCTTCCTTTTTTACCTCTTCCTTGCCTGATGACCCGGTTTCGGCTTTAGTATCAGGTTTGTTGTCATCAGTAACCTCTTCTTTAGGGGGCGTTATGTCTATCTCATCCTCGTTGTTTACCGCCTTTTTAAACCCTTTAATACCCTTGCCCAGCCCGGCCCCGATCTCGGGCAGCTTGCCGGCGCCGAAAATTATGAGCATAATTACGAGAATAATAATCAGTTCCGGCATCCCTATACCAAACATATAAGCCTCCTTAAGATAAAATATTTAAATCAATCGGCAACGATAAAGGGGCTTCCCTCTATCGACCTTTCAACCCTGTTGAGCAAACCCTTAATTTGATCGAGTCCTTTTATCGGGCCGATTCTTACCCTGTAAAACGTTGATCCCTTGTTGTAAAAATTTGAGATCATGGCAGCGCCATACTCCCTTTTCAATTGATCTCTAAGCCTCAGGGCGTTCTCCTTCACTGTAAAGGCCCCCACCTGTATGTAGAAGCTGCCGCTGTCATAGTTTCTTTTTATAAGGCGGTCTCCGGACTTATCACCAAGTGCGAATATCTTCACCCTGGCCGTTCCCTGCTCGTCAATGCCAAGCTTTTTTGCGGCAGTATAAGAAAGGTCAATGATCCTCCCTCTTACAAAGGGGCCCCTGTCGTTCACCCTGACTACAGTCTCCCTGCCGTCATCGAGCCTTACGACCCTCACATAGGTATTCATGGGAAGGGTCTTGTGGGCCGCCGTCATGGCATACATATCGTAGGTCTCGCCGTTGGAGGTCTTTTTCCCGTGAAAGTCCCTGCCGTACCAAGAGGCGAGCCCACTCTCTTCAAAACCGTAGGAAGACTCAACGGGCGAATACCACTTGCCGTCAATCTTGTATGGCTTCTGAGTCCCCCTCTTCGCTTTATACCCCCCATCACTTCCCTGCGGCGCAGCGGATGCGCAGCCGGTAAAAAAGGTAATGAGCAGCGATATAGAAATTATCCTGTAGAGCATTTGCACCTCCGAAGCATGAAATACTACCTTATAAGAAGCCGTTATTACAAGGCAAATTGCCTTCAGTAAGCGCATCATTGACTGAAACCAGGCGCTTTGCTATAGTTAGGCCTAATTAAAGCCGGGGTATGATTATGGAAGAAAAAAAATTTACACATTTCGATGAATCGGGGCGCGCAAGGATGGTTGATGTCTCAGATAAGGATGTGACAAAGAGAGAGGCCGTTGCAACCGGCGGGATATGGCTTAGGCCCGAAACGTTGGGCCTTGTCCTAAGGGGAGAGATAAAGAAGGGGGACGTCCTTGCCGTCGCGCAGGTTGCCGGGATTATGGGGGCGAAAAAAACGCCTGAAATCATACCGATGTGTCACCCCCTTATGCTGACGGGGGTCGATATGGACTTCGACATTAATGAAACACCTGATAAAAGAGGTCTTGCAAGGATAGGGATATCTGCAACGGCAAGGACGACGGGGCAGACAGGGGTAGAGATGGAGGCGCTGACCGCCGTATCTACAGCCGCCCTTACCATATACGATATGTGCAAGGCGGCCGACAAGGATATGGTGATAGACGCCATCTGCCTTATCTCTAAAAAAGGCGGGAAAAGCGGTGAATATCTGAGGGGAGAGGGCGCATGAAGATAAGGTTAAGGCTTTTTGCCAACCTGAAGGAGCTGGCGGGAACGGAGGCTCTTGATCTTGAGATGAAGGAAGGCGATGACGTGGAAGCCTTGATCTCAACCATATCATCGGAGCTTCCTGCATTAAGGGAGATCCTTGAGAAGAGGGCCGTCTTCATCTCCGTCAATCAGGAGATGGCAAAGGATAAAGATACATTATCGGAAGGGGATGAGGTAGGACTGCTCCCCCCCTTCTCGGGGGGTTGATATGAAGGAGATGGTGAGAATACAGAAGGAAGACTTCTCCATGGACGAAGAGGTGAAAAAGGTGATGGCCTCATCGAAGAGTATCGGAGGGGTTGCTACCTTTCTCGGCACGGCGAGGGATATATCAAAGGGGAAGGATATAGAGCTGCTCTCCTTCGAGCATTACCACGGCATGGCGGAAAAAAAGCTAAGTGAGCTGAGAGACGAGATGATGGACAGCTACGACATAATAGAACTCTCCATCATCCACCGCGTGGGGGAGATAAAGCCGGGTGAGAACATAGTCCTCATAGTTGCCGCCGCAAGGCACAGGGCCGCCGCCTTCGATGCGTGCGAGGCATGCATCGATGAGCTGAAAAGAGTTGTCCCCATATGGAAGAAGGAGACCACCACCGACGGGGACTACTGGGTGGAGGAGCACCCATAGAGATGGGAGGAAAGATCCCCATTGTCACCTTCATAGGTAAATCAAGCAGCGGCAAGACGACCCTCCTTGTCAAGCTCATACCGGAGCTTAAAAGGAGGGGGTACAGGGTCGCATCCATAAAGCATTCCCACCACAACGTAACGATGGACAAGGAGGGTAAGGACTCCTGGAGGCACAGGGAGGCGGGGGCCGAGATGGTGGTCCTGGTTTCTGGCAACACGGTCTCCTTCGTCAGGGAGTTCCCCGAAGAGCCCGACGTCGAGCTGATAAGAGACAGGTTTATGGATGGCGCAGACATCATCCTTGCCGAGGGCTTCAAGTGGACCGACCTCCCCAAGATATGGGTCTTCAGGGAGGGGAACTCCCAGTCTATAATTAAAAAAGATGATTCCCTCATAGCGGTAGTTTCTGACGAAGAAGCCGAAACGGACCTCCCCTGGGTTAATATCGACGATATTAAAGGCGTCGCCGATCTTGTGGAGACCACATTTCTCATATGAGTGAAAAATTTAACATATATTGTGATGAATCTTGTCATCTGGAAAATGATAATCAAAAGGCCATGGTGCTTGGCGCTGTATGGTGCCCGACTGACAAGAGGCGTGAAATAGCCGTCAGAATAAGGGAAATCAAGCAAAAGCATGGTTTAAAAGCTGATTTTGAAATCAAGTGGACCAAGGTATCTCTTGCTAAATTGCAATTTTATATGGATATTATCGACTATTTTTTTGATGATGACCATCTGCATTTCAGAGGCCTTGTTATTCCTGATAAATCGGTTTTACACCATGATGATTTTGGACAGACACATGATGAGTGGTACTACAAAATGTACTTTAACATGCTGAAGGTGATTTTTGACCCTTATTCAGATTATCGCATATATATAGATATTAAAGATAGTCGTGGTGGAAGTAAGGTCAACAAACTTCATGACGTACTCTGTAACAACCTTTACGATTTTTCAAAGAAGATTGTTGAATATGTGCAGATTGTCGAATCCAGACACGTTGAACAATTACAAATTGCCGATCTTTTAATTGGCTGCTTGTCCTATCTTCACAGAGGGCTTTCAGGTAATAGTGCCAAAGAGGCGTTGATAAAACGTGTCAAGGCACGTTCCTCCTATTCTCTCATGCTGAATACGCTGTATCAGGAGAAAAAATTCAACCTTTTTGTCTGGAGAGGCCAGGGGCCTCATGACTGATTCTGTCAATTGGCTTCCTGACTTGGTCTTGTTAGAAGATTGTCAGGGTAACTGGGAGAAATACCTGAACCTGCTTTATGATTATTTCAAGAAAGATTTCCTAGAAAGTTCACCTTATTTCGAAGGGCAAAGGCTTGGACTTAAAAAGCACCCTAAAAGTGATGGTAAAGAGGCGACTTTCTGGCATATAATTCAGGAAGGACAGGTAGAAGAAGATAAAATTCCAGACCTGAGACGATGTGAACGAATTCGCTGGCCCCGCCCTGTGATTGAAAGCGCAGGAGATTCAGCGATAAAAGTCTGGCGAAACGAAAGAAAAGGGGAAAATCGAATCTGTCTTTGGTTAGAGTCGGAGGAATATCTGGTAGTTCTTGCAGACAGGACAAAATATATCCTGCCATGGACAGCTTACATGGTGACCAAGCCTCATCAGACAAGGAAGTTACAGAGAGAATATGAGAATTATTGCAGAAATAAGGACCAGAAAGGCTGAAGCCGCTTCCTTTCAGAAACGGCCTCGTTACTCCTTCCACACATGGTAGATGAGCTAGCTTAAGTATGGCTCAAAACTTTGCAATTTGTCAACATTGAAAATAGTGTTATTTTTTTCAAAAAGAGTAACAAGGGGTCAGAGTAACAAGGGGTCGCGTCTACGCATTTTACAAAAGGAGCAAAGGGAAAGACGGAATTCTTTCATACCATTCTCGGCAAAAAAGAATTGATTTGAGACCTGGATTCCAGTTGGCAAAAGAAAGCGACAGCTATTTTTGATACAATTCAGTTCAGGCAAAATATGACAAAAAAAGAAAAAATTGACTACTGGATAAAATCAACAGAATACGACCGGGAAGTTGCGGGGCATCTTTTCGAAAAGGGGGATTGATCTTACACCTGATCGGCTGGAAATGCTGGAAATCATAACGGACTTCAATCTTGAGGCCAGGTACCCCGATGAAAAGTTCACCTTTCACAAGAGGTGTACAAAGGAGTTTACAGAAAAAAATCTAAAGAATATCGAGGAGATAAAGAAATGGCTGTTACAGCGGATTTCGCAATAGATATTGTAAAAAGATATATAGGCGAGCTCCGCAAAAACGGAATTCCCATTCAGGAGGCGATCATTTTCGGGTCATATGCGAAAGGCAAACCCAGGGAGGAGAGCGACATTGATGTCGCTCTGATCTCTTCGTCCTTTACCGGCGACCGCTTTGAGGACAGGAGAAGAATCGTACCCTTCAGAAGAGGTATAGACAGCAGGATCGAGCCGATGCCTTTCAGGCCCGAAGATTATGAGAGGGGCGGTAATCTTGTCGACGAAATCAAGAGAACCGGGAGGGCGATTCTACACTGAACTGTTCAGCGCATAAACGGGCGCTTCCATCTCCTTCCCGGCAAAAGGATTGATTTGAGAACGGGACTTAAAGACCTGGACTCCCCCCGTATCGAGTACGGGGTAAACTTTCAAGTCGGGAATGACGGATTGGAGGAAGTGGGGGAGATAAAACAATGGATGCCCGACAGCATCACTCGGGCATGACGGGTAGAAATAAAGGCCTGGATTCCAACCGGAGTTTATCCCGCATCAGGTGCGGAATGACGAAAATAGGACGAGCTTTGCTCTAATCCCCAAAGTACCCTGCCTGTAAAGACCGGGGTATCTATAAATACGCCAATAAATGTGGAGGACAAGATGAAACAGCATATAAAGGAAGAGGCTGAAAAGCTGGTAAGGGGGCTTCCCGAAGGCGCAACGTGGGATGACCTCATGTATGAGATTTATGTCCGTCAAAAGATAGAAGATGGGATAGAGGCGGCGGACGAAGGCCGGATACTCTCCCATGAAGAAGTCCGACGCCGTTTCGGATTGAAATGAAGCTTGTCTGGACCGAGCCGGCTGTTGACAGTCTTCAAGCCATCCATGACTATATTGCTGAAGACATCGCCTTTATTTCGAAAAGGTGGAAATACTGGCCGTTGTTCACGGCAGCCGAGATCTATCACGGTCAAGACCATGTGATCTGGGATAATAGTGCAAGTTGTAAGGAAGAAACGGACCGCGCTCCTTCCAACCCCGGCAAAGGGATTGATTTGGAAAGAGCTGGATTCCCGCCGGAGTTTATCCCGTATGAAAAAAATCGTGAGAAAGGAGATTGACCTATGGACCCACTGAAAGACGCGGCGATTGAAACAATCAAACGGCTGCCTGACGGCTGTGCCCTGGAAGACATTATGTATGAGATAGATTTTGTCGCCCAGGTTCTCGAAGGGTTGAAGGACGCCGAAGAGGGAAGGATACTGACCACGGAGGAGCTTCTCGACAGAGTCGAAAAATGGGGAAAATAAGGTGGACCGAAAAGGCAGGCGGCAATCTGAAGGCTATTCACGATTATATTGCCAAAGATTCCAGGATTTATGCTTCACGGTTTGTAAGGTCTCTTATTGAGGCGACTGCGAGACTTGAGAAGATGCCTTGTTGCGGGCGTGTCGTGCCGGAGTTCGAAGGTTACAGTTTCAGGGAGGTCATTTATCACAATTACCGAATCGTTTACAGAATTATTGATGACAGTGGAGATGTTGAAATACTGGCGGTACTGCATGGAAGCCGTGAAATTAAAAAGGCTTTCGGTAAGGAATGGGAGCTTTTGTCATGATTAGGGATAAGATATGGGATGCTTCCATCCCATCCCCTGCCAAAAAGGGATTCCCGCCTTCTTAGCGCCAAATCGCGGGAATGACGGGAAAATCAGTTGAGGAATGACGGGCTTGGAAGAAGTGGGGGAGATAAAATAATGGATGCCCGACAGAATCACGCGGGAATGACGGGTAGAAATAAAGAACTGGATTCCCGCGGGTGTTTATCCCGTATACGGGGCAGGAATGACGCATAAGGTCGTTATTCCGCACCTGATGCGGAATACAGACGCTTAAAAGATGACATGGCAAAACAACCTTGTGTCTATATCCTGGCAAGCAAGAGAAACGGTACGCTTTATACAGGCGTTACTTCTGATCTGATAAAAAGAGTCTATGAGCATAAAAACTATCTTGCGGAAGGCTTCACCAAAAAGTAAGGGGTGCATCGTCTTGTCTATATATGAAACCCATCATGCTATGGAATCGGCAATCAGTAGAGAAAAGCAGATCAAAAAGTGGAACAGGGCATGGAAGCTAAGAATGATAGAGAAGCGCAACCTCGAGTGGCTGGACCTTTTGGAAGAGATTGTTAAATAGTCTCCTTCCGGAAAATACATCTGTCTGTCATTCCCGAGTTGTTCTGTCGGGAATCCAGTAATTGTTTTAAGACGTTCCAGATTCCCGTCTGCACGGGAATGACGGAAGGGGCGGTCAAGCCCGGAATGACAAATATCTCTCTATTATAAGGTCTATTTAATAATATCATGGTAGAGGATCAATGAAACTTCACTTCGACCCCAACCAGCAATACCAGCTCAATGCCGTAAAATCAATTGTCGATATATTCGAAGGGCAACCATTGAGCCAGGGCGACTATGAGTTCGGTATCACCGAAGGCAGCCTTCAATTCAATGAAAACGGCGTCGGCAACAATATCATCCTCTCAGAAGAACAGATACTGACCAACCTTCAGGAAGTTCAGAAAAATAATGGTATTGCGCCGGTATCCGAAGCACTGGCGGGGATGAATTTCACAGTCGAGATGGAAACCGGTACGGGCAAGACCGAACTGACGAGATCGACAATTTTTGCGATTTTAAAAGCATCGAGACGGATGGATGATATTCTTGTCAATCCCCAGATGTTTCTGGATCATGCGGTAAGAGAAATCAGACATGCCCTTGATGAACTCATGATTGACGGAATCAAGTATGAAAAGATCGGCGGACAGGAATATAAAATGGAACTCTTCAGGGATGACGGTCTGGAGATTTATGAGGATAAGCTTGCCTTCAGGGTAAATGATGATGGGAAGACAATATACAGCAATTACATCCCGCTGGATTCCGGTGTTGAGGAAGATTTTGCAAAGGAATGCGAGACAAGGGAAGATGTCGAGTTCTATTTCAAGCTCCCATTATGGTTCAAGATAAAGACCCCCATAGGCAATTATAATCCGGACTGGGCGCTCATATTCAGGGATGAGAAGAAGATTTATTTTGTGGCGGAAACCAAGTCAACGACGGATATGGAAAAGCTGAGGCCGGAAGAGAAGATGAGGATCAAGTGCGGTAAGGCCCACTTCAGAGAGTTTGATGAAGTTGAATACAGGCATGTGGAATCGGTTGGGGATTTGATGTAGCAAGAACCGGGAAATACGGTGAATTCTTCAGGAATATGACTAAAATGAAAATCGGAAGAAATGATCCCTGCTCCTGCGGCAGCGGGAAAAATACAAAAAATGCTGCCTCGGCAAGCCTCTTTCTTCGAAGTCTCAGGAGAAAAAGGGGAATGAGCCGAAACTCCCTCCCCATAATGAAATTGATTATGGAGAGCCCCTCTTGACCGACGCATTTTTCGATTCTCAATATCTTCATGAAATGTCCGCGCCGCACCTGATTTACAGCAATATGCTCCGGCCTGAACTTGAAAGTGCGGTCTCTGCCATGACTAACCTGCATATCGTTCGCGGCAGGGAAGAACGTCAAAAAATAGAGGCTGCGCAGAATGCAGAGGAATTGATCGACATCATGCGCCGGGGGCCGGACAGCTTAAATCAAATCAGTTTGCGGGAGAAGCTGCAGCAGGACAGGGGAAATGCCATTCCGTTGATCTTGAAAGAACTGGCAAAGCCGCAATCGGACGTCTTTATCGAGCTTGCCGTGAAGGTCCTCCATGAGTCGAGTGATGACTGTTCGGCGGAAATAAGGGAAATCATAACGGGCGAGCAAAGAGAGGCATACACCCTGTCGCTGCTCTGCCTGCTTTTCGGCTTTTATGAATCGGACGGGATGGAAAAACTGTTGTGGGACTATTACCACTATTTTGCGGAACACTTCGGTGAAGAAACTTACAGTGACGGGCCTTTGCTGGGACTGCATGAAATGAGAGAACGGAGAAGAGAGAAAGTAAGCGCAGCCGCCTCAGGGAGTATTGCAGGGAAGCGTGGGGAAAATGAAGAAGAGACTGGAAAAATCTCTTGAAATGCTTTTGAAGTTGGCTCGTCAGCAGAATCTGTGGTGATAATCAGGTTCCGGTAACTTGGCAAGTGTATGATATAGCGCGATTTCCAGGCATTTGAGGGATTTAAAACCGTAAGCTTTTCTCATAGTGAGTTTTGCCTTAAGGTTCAATCCCTCTACCGCACCGCTGGATAACTGCCCTTTGGCTTTAAACCAGTTGAGAATCATCGGTTTATGGTTGCGTAGCATGCGGGCCACTTTCTTCATCGGTTCGAGATCCGTCTGTAAGGTTCTGGTCACCCAGTTATCAAGAAACCTGCCTGCGAAGTCTGATCTTTGATAGTCCCAGAAACGCTGAAAGTCCTCTCTCAAGATGTAGCCCTTGATCGACGCCAGATTGAGTTTAAGCAGTTCATCCATCCGGACCGTTTGCTTCTCAGAAAGATTCTCCGGTCGCTTCAACAGCAGCCAGCGTCCCTTTTTGAGGACATTATCCTGGTTGTCGACCTTAAATTGATTGGCTTCGCCTCGCCTTATTTCATTAATCGCCTCGTTGAACTTCCGCATGATATGGAAGCGATCCAGGATATTGAGGGCATTGGGAGCCTTTTTGGCGATGACTTTGAGGTAGGGAGCCCACATGTCGCTGCAAACAAATTTAAGTTGCGCACTGCGCTCCTTTCCGAATTCCCGAAAAAAACGCAGTAATGTTTTTACACGACGTTCAGGACCGCACCACAGCAGCCGCCTTGTTCCGGCATTGATCTGATAGACCAGTGTCAGATATTTGTGCCCTTTGAACACGGAAATTTCATCGACTCCAATCTCCGTGACACTATCAAGGTTTCTGTGGGTCAGTCCGTAATCGACGACGAACTTGACTGCCCGGAACACCGTGTCCCAACTGGTCTCAAAGATGTCAGCCGTTTCCTTCCAGGAAAGCCGCTTAGCCCATCGAGCCAGGTAAACCTGGTATGTGCATAATCTCCTCCATCGTTTCCACCAAATCTCCTGAAGTGTTTCCAGTTAGTCTCCTCCAAAGTTTCCAGTAA
>JAVVFD010000068.1:0-12978 GCA_032250935.1 bacterium | reverse complement strand
CCATGAAAAAAAGCTTTTTATCGAAAAAACCGTGTCAAGAGATTTCTTTCATTTTTTTCGCTGAATAGTTACAAAATTTGTTGCTTAAAGGTAGTATACCAGACTCCTCCCCTTAAGGTAAGGAGAGGTTGGGAGGGGTTATGATTAGAAAGTTAAAATAATAACTCTACAAATGAAGCAATAAAAGAACTACCCGATTGTAGCCAGCGTCTGACCCGTGACAATATGCTCGCCGTCAGTTGCCTCGATCTCGACCAGCGTGCCAGCAACGGGCGCAGTTATATTGACCTCCATCTTCATCGCCTCTATCACCAGTATGAGGTCATCTTTTTGAAGCTTGTCCCCTACCTTGGCGACGATGCGCATAACCTGACCTGGCATCTGGGCGGTTACGGCGGTCCCTTCTCCAGGCGCCCCCTCGGGAGTCTTGTGTGCGGGGTGAGTATCTTTACGCATATCCACTTCAAAGACCTTTCCGTTAACCGTCGCCTTGTTTCCTTCAAAAGACATTAGATGATCCGTGCCATCTACGGTAACTATGAAATCGCCGTGATCGGCCATCTCTCCCAGGGCGTGAGTCTTTTCCTTATCAACCTTCCTGACTCCGATCTCTCCTTCACCCTTCAGGAATTTGATACCCTTTTCCCTGCATGTGGCAACGATGAATATATTCTCCTTTGTCTCCTCAAGTCCGGCCTCACGCAATTGTTCTATTACAAGGTCAAGTTTTTTTGCAGGATCTTGATCATTTATTTCTATTGCCGGCTTAGTTGTCGGTTTGAGCTTTAGCTGCTCCGATGCTATCTTTACGACATTGGCATCAGGTTCGACTGGGGTCTTTCCAAAGTAGCCAAGAACCATCTTGCCGTAGGGCTCTGCTATCTTTTCCCATGGACCGAACATTACATTGTTGAAGGCCTGCTGAAAGTAAAACTGGGATACAGGCGTTACGGAAGCGCCGAAGCCGCCAAGCCTTACTACCTCGCTCATCGCCTTGATAATCTCGGGGTATTTGTCCATTATACCGTTGTCTCTCAGCATCTGGGTGTTGGCCGTAAGGGCGCCTCCCGGCATCGGACTCCATGGTATGAGGGGCTCAACGGCAAGCGCTTCGGGCGGCAGGAAGTAGTCTTTCATGCAATCCTTGAATACCTCTGAAGCCTCGCGGACCTTCTCTATATCAACATCCAGGTCGAAATCGGTCCCCCGCAGGGCATGCCACATGACCAGCACGTCGGGCTGGCATGTTCCTCCCGAGCAGGGCGCCAGGGACAGATCGATAGTATCTGCTCCGGCCTCAAGTGCAGACACGTTGCATGTAACCCCTGTTCCGGCAGTCTGATGTGTATGAAAATGTATGGAAATCTCTTCGGGCAACATCTTCCTTGCCTGCTTTATGGTGTCGTAGACCTTTGAAGGCACAGCCGTGCCTGATGCATCCTTGAAGCATATGGAGTCATAGGGCATATCACTGTCCATTATTTTTTTCAGCGTCGATATATAATATTCGGTAGTGTGCGAACCGGTGCATCCGGGGGGAAGCTCCATCATAGTGATGCAAAGCTGGTGATTCAGGCCTGCCTCGGCGATGCACTTGCCGCTATATAGCAGGTTATTCAGATCGTTAAGGGCATCAAAGTTGCGTATTGTAGATATTCCATGTTTTTTGAAAAGCTCGGCATGCATCTTAATGACTTCACTGGTCTGCGATTCAAGACCTACCACATTGACGCCCCTTGCCAGTGTCTGAAGTTCCGCATCGGGGCCGGCCACTTCACGAAAGCGGTCCATCATAGCAAAGGCATCTTCATTACAGTAAAAGTAAAGTGACTGGAAACGGGCGCCTCCTCCAGCCTCAAAATAGGTGATTCCCGCGTCTCTGGCCGCAGCAACTGCCGGCATGAAATCTTCCGTATAGGCCCTTGCCCCGTAGGCTGACTGAAGACCATCCCTGAAGGCTGTACACATGAATTTTATTTTTTTTCTCATAACGTCCCTTTTATAAAGATATGGTTTATTAAAGTACTAAACAACCAGCACCGACCAAAGCACACCGGCCGCAATAGCCGAGCCGACAACACCGGCTACATTTGGAGCCATTGCGTGCATGAGCAGGAAGTTGTGAGGATCTTCCTGTTGCCCAACCATCTGGACCACGCGGGCCGAGTCGGGTACTGCTGAAACACCCGCCGCACCGATAAGCGGATTAATCTTGTCTGTTAAAAAGAGGTTCATAAACTTGGCGAAGAGCAGCCCTCCAGCCGTCGCCACTGCGAACGAAAGCGCCCCCAGACCGAATATGAGAAGCGATTGGGAATTGAGAAATGTTTGCGCCTGCGTACTGGCTCCCACCGAAAAACCGAGAAGTATAGTAACGATGTCTATCATTGCATTCCTCGCCGTATTGGCCAGGCGCTCCGTAACGCAGCTCTCCTTTAGCAGATTACCGAAGAAAAGCATGCCTATCAGCACTATGGAACCTGGCGCGATAAAGGCAGCTATGAGAAATGCGGCAACGGGGAAGATTATTTTTTCCCTCTGTGATACCTGCCTTGGCGGCTTCATCCTGATAAGACGTTCCTTCTTTGTTGTAAGAAGTTTCATAATAGGCGGCTGAATAACCGGAACGAGAGCCATGTAAGAATATGCCGCGATGGCGATGGAGCCGAGCAGGTGAGGGGCAAGTTTTGCCGACAGAAATATAGCTGTCGGACCATCAGCCCCGCCTATGATACCTATCGCTCCAGCCTCGGAAGAATTAAATCCGAGAAAGAGCGCTCCGAGCAAGGTAAGAAATATGCCTACCTGTGCGGCGGCTCCAAGCAGAATGAGTTTCGGGTTTGACAGCATGGTTGAAAAATCGGTCATAGCCCCTATACCGAGGAATATGAGCGGCGGAAAGAGCCCCTGGCTGACGCCGAAATATATGTAGCTAAGAACGCTCCCTTCATCATATACGCTAAGCGCCATGCCCTGTATGGTCGGTATATTCCCGACGATTACGCCAAAACCTATCGGTACAAGCAAGAGAGGTTCATAATCCTTCCTTATAGCCAGGGTAACGAAGACCATGCCGATTATAATCATGAGGCCGTTGCCCCAGGTCATTGTGGCAAAGGCTGTTGTTGAGAGAAAACTGTAGAAAAAATCCATTGAATATCCTTTAAATATGAAATATTGTCATGGGCGGGAAAATAAAAAACTTATGGATAGAAGTTGAATCTACTCTTTCATCCCTTCTTTTGCCCTTATTTTTAACAGGCCAAAACCTATTGCAGCCAGTAGCTTGTCATCATCATCACTTGTCTTCTTCCCCTTAACCGCATGATGATGCCCCTCGGGAAATACCTTTGCAAGAACTACCAGCATTTTGGGAAGAAGGGCAATGAAGATGCTGATTATAAAAAGCGCTGCAAATACGATCAGCATCCCCACAATGGAGACTGTGACCCCCTGTGCGTTCACTACATTTTGAAGTCCGGAATCAAGATAGCTCAAAAAATTTCCCCCAGATAGTTTATTTTTCGATTTATAGAGTCTTGAAGGCAAAGAGCTATATTAATAAATACTCTTCCGGGGGGCAAGAAAAAAACAGAAGCGGTCGCCTGGAACTAATTTCAGATCGCTTATCTTGGCTGGGTTTATTTTATATGGAGAGAGATTCACATTTCTGCAGGAAAGGCAAACCGGCAAAAATAAAAACAACTCTTCTTCAAAGTCACTATTTTCCGTAATACTCTCTATACCAATCTACAAATCTGGCAACGCCCTCTTCAACAGGCGTGGAGGGCTTGAAGCCGACATCATTGATCAGGTCATCCACATCGGCATAGGTGGAAGGGACGTCACCATCCTGAAGGGGAAGAAAGTTCTTCTCGGCCTTTTTACCAAGCGCTTTTTCAATAGCCTCGATAAAACCCATAAGTTCAACAGGGTTATTGTTCCCTATATTATATATTTTATAAGGTGCCGAGCTTGTCGCAGGGTCGGGACTGTCCCCGTTCCAGTCCGGGTTTGGAGCCGGGATAAGGCCTGAAACCCTGAAAACGCCTTCTACGATATCATCTATGTAGGTAAAGTCGCGCTTCATCCTGCCGTGGTTGAAAACATCAATAGGCCTTCCCTCTAATATGGCCTTTGTAAACAAAAAAAGCGCCATGTCGGGGCGGCCCCATGGGCCGTAAACCGTAAAGAACCTGAGGCCCGTAGTAGGAAGCCTGTATAGATGGGAATAGGTGTGCGCCATCAGTTCATTTGCCTTTTTGCTGGCCGCATAGAGTGAGACAGGATGGTCTATGTTATGATGCACGGAGAAAGGCATTTTAGTGTTGGCGCCATAAACGGAGGATGATGAGGCGTAAAGCAGGTGGCCAACCTTGGAGTGCCTGCATCCCTCAAGAACATTAATAAAGCCTGAAATATTGCTGTCTATATAGGCGTGGGGGTTTTCAAGTGAATACCTGACACCGGCCTGGGCCGCAAGGTTGACAACGATATCAAACTTTTCCCCGGCAAAAAGAGAGGCCATTTCCTCCCTGTCTTCCAGGTTCATCCTGACAAAGCTGAAACGTTCCTCTCTTTCCAGCCTTTCAAGCCTTTTCTTCTTCAGATTGACGTCGTAGTAATCGTTCAGGTTGTCGAGACCAACAACCTCATTTCCCTCTTTAAGGAACCTGCTTGAAAGATTAGAGCCGATAAAGCCAGCCGCGCCTGTAACCAGTATCTTTTTCATTAAATACCCCTATTATCTATAAGCGCCAAACCCGGAACCCGGCCTTATCAAGTTCTTCAGGGTTGTAGACAGATTTAATATCGATCAAAACGGGACTTTCAGTACCTAGTTTCTTCAAATCATTCGCACAGAGCTCTCTAAAGGACTTGTGGCAGACAGCAAGTATAAGCGCCTCGGCAGGTCTTAAATCTTCCATGGCTGAAAGTTCTATCCCGTATTCCGCCCTGGCTTCATCCCGGTCTGCCAGGGGGTCGCAGATCTGAACATCGGCCCCGAAATCACGCAGCTCCCTTACTATATCTATTACCCTCGTATTTCTAAGATCGGGGCAATCCTCTTTAAAGGTCAGCCCCAGAACAGTTACCCGGCTCCCCAGTATGGTGTGACCTGCATGTATCATCTCCTTCACCGTCCGTCTGGCAATAAACTCTCCCATTCCGTCGTTTATCCTTCGTCCCGAGAGTATGACCTGAGGGATATATCCTGTCTGCTCGGCCTTATAGGTAAGGTAGTATGGGTCTACGCCTATGCAATGGCCGCCCACAAGGCCCGGCTTGAAATTCAGGAAGTTCCACTTTGTACTGGCAGCCTCAAGGACAGCTCCCGTATCTATCCCCATCCGGTCAAAAATAAGGGCAAGTTCATTCATAAGCGCTATATTAAGGTCTCTCTGCGTATTTTCGATTACCTTGGCCGCTTCCGCAACTTTGATAGAGGAGGCCCGGTGCACCCCCGCCGTTACCACAGATCCGTAGACCTCGGCCACAACATCAAGGGTCTCTTCATCCTGACCTGATACAACCTTCGTTATCTTTGTGAATGTATGCTCCCTGTCCCCGGGGTTTATACGTTCGGGACTGTAGCCGACCTTGAAATCTCTGCCGCACTTCAGACCCGAGATCTCTTCCAGGATAGGGACGCACTCATCTTCCGTCACACCAGGATATACGGTAGACTCATAAACCACAATGTCGCCCTGCTTTAGCGCTTTGGCGACGGTCCTGGAGGCGCTTAGCATGGGGCCAAGATCGGGCCGTTTGGCATCATCCAGGGGGGTCGGAACAGCTACAATATGAAAATCGGCCTGCTTCAGATCTTCAATACTGTCTGTAAGAAGTATATCGGCCCTCTTTAACTCTTTAGGATCAGTCTCTCCGGTACGATCATAGCCTGAAACAAGCTCTTTAATGCGCGAGGAATCAATGTCAAACCCTATGGTCCTTCGCTTCAGACCGAAGGCTACGGCAACAGGCAGGCCCACATAGCCCAGCCCGATGACGGAAACGGTGCGTTTATTTTCCATTAACCTGATTTCCTTTAATGCTGACTGTTTAAGATCCTGGAGTTCCCTCATATTAAGGCGCCGCAATCCAGCGCCAGCGGGCATACACTTCCAAGGGGTTTACCCTTAAAAACTGAAGGACAAATATAACTGATGCGCTTTAATGAAGTCAATTGCAAAGAGCCATGAAAGCTTTTAGGACCGGCCTCAAAATGGGATAAAAAAGCGCGCTTACTAATGAACTGATTTATTTATTTCCCCCCTTCTCCGGAAGGAGAAGGGGGGAAATAAAATGGATGGAAACCTCTGTATATTAAGGGGCCTTTTTGCCCACCGGTTTCATGGGCCTGATGGTTATGAAATCCTTCATCTCCTCAAACCTTGCCCTGTCTACCCCGGGAACCTGAAGCAGCTCTCCCAAATCTTCAAAGCCTTCATTTCTGTCTCTATATTCGACAATGGAAAGGGCTATTTGTTTTGATATCCCCGGCAGCGCCTTCATGGCGCTTTCAGGGGCGCTGTTGATATCGGCAAGCACCTTCATATTGCTCTTATCAAAGAGGCTCAGGTTCGCCTCAAGCAGTTTCACCCTGTTTGAACTTACCCCCTTTACCTCCTTTAGCTGAGCTATGGATTTAAAGCCGCCCATTTTATCCCGGTACTCTACGATCCTGTGAGCTGTCACCTTCCCTATCCCGTCAAGCAGCGCAAAATCAGCTTCCGATGCCTCGTTAATATTTAATTTCCCCTCCCAGATTTTCCATTCGGATTTTTCTATTTTTGCATCTACAGATGCTGCGAAAACAGAAATCATAACCATCAATACCGCTCCAAAGCCCAGACTTTTTCTTTTCATGCGTATCCTCCCTGATTTTATTTTGAAGGCAAAAACTGCCCGAAGCGAGGCCTCTTTCCTGCCTCCCCGATCAATTCGAATATACTTATCAGTAAAAATACCGGGAGGTCAATCAACAGAACAGGGTTTTTACTCAACAAATCAGACATTTCAACAGAAAATGCATTTTTTTAGGCAGGCAGGGCCAAGACTTTACATGAAACACCTAAACCTCACTAACGCTCCTGATCGCCCTGATTCTTTCAATAAGCGGGGGGTGAGAATAGTTGAGGAATACGTAAAAGGGATGAGGGGTAAGATTCGACAGGTTATGAACCGACAGCTTCTTGAGCCCGCTGACCATATCCTCTTTCCCGCCCGTCGTATGAACGGCAAAGCGGTCCGCCTCATATTCATTCTTCCTGGAAAGAAGGTTCATCAGGACTGAAAGTATTATTTCAACAGGGGAAAAGAGTATTCCGAAAAAGACCAAAGCGGCATAAACAGAGGCATTATCCATATAAAATGCATCGAATAAACCCTCATTGCCGACAAACACGGAAAGGAGAAAAAGCATGAGGCCCATATGGAGTATACCTATTATCATGGACTGCAAAATATGTCTTTTCTTGTAATGCCCTATTTCGTGGGCAAGTATGGCTACAAGCTCTGAGGTGGAATGTCCATCTATAAGCGTGTCGAAAAGCGCTATCCGTTTATTCCGCCCGAAACCGGTAAAAAAGGCGTTCGATTTGCTGGAGCGTTTCGACCCGTCTATAACAAAGAGGTTCTTAAGCGGAAAGTCGACGGACCTGGCATAATCCATTATGGCGTCCTTCAATTCTCCCTCATCAAGCGGCTTGAATCTGTTAAAAAGCGGCATGATCCAGGCCGGAGCTATAAACTGAATGAAAAGCATAAAAAGGGTGACCGTAACCCAGCAGTATAGCCATGCAAGATGCCCGGCAGCCTCGAAGAACCATATGACAAGCCCCATAAGCGGAGCGCCCAGGATCAGCGTCAGCAGAACGCCTTTAAGAAGGTCGCCTGTGAAGGTAGCGGCTGTAGTCTTGTTAAAACCGAAGCGCTCCTCTATTACAAAAGTCGAATAGATGGAAAAGGGGAGAGAAAGAACCGTCTTGAAAAGCATTAACAGCCCTATAAACAGAAGGCCTGTCCAGACAGTGTTGTATCCCGGGCTTCTCACAATGAGATCGATATAGTTAAAACCGCCTGCAAACCAGAAGACGACAAGGACAGCGAGGTCAAAGCTGTTACTCAAGAGGCCAAAACGCGTATTTGCCCTCGTATACTGCTGTGACTTCAGGTAACTATCGGCATCATATATATCCTTAAAATCCCCGGGAAGATCCGGTTTCAAGCTTCGAATATTGAGGATGTCCGATATAAGCTCAAGAAGATAGCCGCCGGCAAGCGCTGAAACTATTATAACTGCATATATATTCATCGAGGAAGAGGTTTAATTTAAGGCTACCTCTAATAATTATAATTTCGTCATTCCCGTGAAGACGGGAATCCAATCATATCAAACACCTGGATGCCCCCCGTAGTACGGGATAAACTTTCAAGCCGGGCATGACATATTTATAGAGGTACCCTTAAGTAGAAGTTAAAAAGATTTTATTAATTTAGAATGCTTATCAAAAGGAAGGTTTATTCAATTTTCTGTAGCTGCTTACCTTTTTCTTAACCTCGTCAGATACATCGTTAAACCTAACGCCCATACCGGTCGCGCCCGCCGAGGCGTTTTCACCGCTATTATGAACGACCCTTACAACGGTGCCGGATATCTTCATCAGGTCGCCCAGCCTGTTCAGCTTGAAGACGGCATCAAGCTCAGCGCCCACCTTTAAAGGATCGGCGCTTTTGATAAACATCCCTCCCTCGCTGATATCACTCAGACTCCCTGGTGAACTGCCGCCGCCCGCCGAAAATGAGACCTCGCCGTTGCATGGAGTTCTCACGTGAGACCTCTCGACGATATTTACATACCGCTTTATACCTGCGTATAGCCTTGCCTTATTTACAGGTTTCGATATGAAGTCATCGCAGCCTGCATCAAGACACCTCTCTTTTGCATTTTTTTCCCAGCTATTGGCAAGCATTATTACAGGTATGTCCTTCAAAGCCGGGTCCGACTTAAGCTCCCGGCAGCAGTCATCGCCCTTCATGCCCGGCATATTCAGGTCCATAACGACAACATGGGGATGCTCATCCCTGATAAGCCTAAAGGCATCGTCAGCATTTTTGGCCTTCAGCACAAGACAGACCCCTCTTTGCAGGAAGGACTCTCCCAGCCTTTGAAAATAGTTTGAATCATCTACGATAAGTATCTTCTTTTTTTCCATCATGCCGCGTTTTTCCGGGAAACCCTAAGCAGGCCGCGCATTACATCTTCTTCCTGATAAGCTCGTTCACCATGCCGGGGTTGGCCTTCCCCTTGCTTTCCTTCATCACCTGGCCGACAAAAAAACCCATCAATTTATCTTTGCCGCCTTTGAGCTCTTCAAATTGTTCAGCGTTTGCGGCAAGCGCCTTATCGACTATCGCCTCTATGGCCCCAGTATCGCTTACCTGTTCGAGCCCCTTCTCCTTTACGATATCTGCAGGCATCTTGCCCGTCTTATACATATCCTCAAAGACAGACTTGGCTATCTTTCCGCTGATTACATTTTTGTCCATGAGTCCAAGCAGCCCCGCAAGGTGTGCCGGAGTGACGGAAGAGGATGAAATATCAACCCCGTCTTCGTTGAGGTGCTTCATAAGCTCGCCCATTATCCAGTTGCTCGTCTTTTTGGGATCGACATTGAGCTTGGTGCATTCTTCAAAATAGTCGGCTATCTCCTTTTCTGCCGTAAGCAGGTCTGCGTCATATTCAGAAAGGCCATGTTCACGGGTAAAACGGCTTCTCCTGTCATGAGGCAGTTCAGGGAGATTTGCGCGCTCCGACTCGATCCAGTCCTCGTCAATAGATAAAGGCAACAGGTCGGGATCGGGAAAATAGCGATAGTCGTGGGCCTCTTCTTTACCCCTCATAGATTGAGTCACACCTTTGGCGCTGTCCCACAGCCTTGTTTCCTGGACAACCTCGCCGCCGCCTTTCAGCACATTTTCCTGACGAACGACCTCATACTCTATCGCCTTTTGAACAAACCTGAAGGAGTTCATATTCTTAAGCTCCGCCCTTGTTCCCAGCTCTACCTGCCCTGCCGGCTTAATCGATATATTGGCGTCGCACCTGAAGGAGCCCTCTTCCATATTCCCATCGCATATGCCGAGATACATGACGATATTCCTGAGCTTTTTAAGGTAGGCCACCGCCTCTTCCGCACTATTTATCTCAGGCTCACTGACGATCTCTATAAGGGGTACGCCTGCCCTGTTGAGGTTGACCAGGGTACCGTCAGAGGAGGCGTCATGAACGGACTTGCCCGCATCCTCCTCCATATGTATACGTGTGATCCCCACCCTTTTTTCTTTTCCCGATTCAAGTTTCAGATCAAGGTGGCCGTGTTCTGCTATAGGCAGTTCAAGTTGCGATATCTGGTACCCCTTGGGAAGGTCGGGATAGAAATAATTCTTTCTGGCAAAGCGGCTTTCTCTGTTAATCTCGCAATCTGTGGCAAGGGCCGCCCTTATGGCATAATTGACTACATTTTTGTTGAGCACCGGCAGCGTCCCGGGCATGCCAAGACAGACGGGGCACGTATTCTCGTTAGTTTCAGCGCCAAAAGCGGCGCTGCATGAACAAAATATCTTCGTATCGGTAAGAAGCTGACAATGCACCTCCAGCCCTATAACCACATCATAATTCATAATCAGTCCTTAAATTCAGTCATTTTAAAACAGTTCATTATTAGGAAAACAAGGTTTTAAGTCAAGCGCTTTGCAACTAAAAAGTTCTGGCCATATGCCATTGGTTTATATATTATGTGAAAAACCAACGGAGGCTGTCGACTTTGCAAGGAGCGGCCTCTATCCACCGTCCATTGCCGCCGATCTGTCGGAAGAGAGACTAAAGCGTTTCTTCAGCAGGGAGGATGACAGCTACAGAATTAACAAGAGGATCCGCGAGACGGAACAGGCTATGGAAATAAAATAAGTTTCCATCACGAAACCGGCTTAATATTAAGGAAGCCCTCAAGCAGGGATACTTTTTATTTCTAACGCCCCCTAACCCCCTCTTACTCTAAGAGGGGGAACTTAGGCTCCTCCCCTTAAGGCAAGGGGAGGTCGTGATGGGTTATAATTCCCGGCGTTGCATCTCTATTTCAGGACCGGGTTACCGGTTCTTTTTGCATCTCTTGAGGCTTTGCAAGATGCGGCCTAAGCCGAAAAAATAAGGAGCAATCCATGAAGAAGGAAGAGTTCCAAAAACTGCGCCTTGAAGCGGAAGCAAAACTGAGGTCCAAAAAATCCGCTCTACAGCCCCTTGCTCAAAAAGACCTGATGGAGCTCTTTCATGAGCTGGACGTCTACCGCACGGAACTGGAGATGCAGAACGATGAACTCCGAAAGACCCAGACCGAACTGGAGGCGTCCCGCCTCCGCTATGCCGATCTTTACGAATTCGCCCCCGCCCCCTACCTCACCCTTAGCGATAAGGGCCTCATAACCGAGGCCAACCTGACCGCCGTCACCCGGCTGAAAACTCAGAGGGAGAGAATTCTCGGCAAGCCCTTTTCACTTTTCATCGAAGGGAAGGACAGGGATGCCCATTACAGGCATCTGAAAGAGGTCTTCTCCCGGAAGGAGCCGATCTCCTGCGAGCTTCGATTAAGGCCGAAGGGGAAGGAGCCCTTCCATGCGGAGCTGATGAGTTGCCTCTTTGTGGCGCCAGGGGGGGAGAGATTCTGCAGTACCACTTTCATTAATATCGGCAACCGGAAGACTGCCGAAAGGTTATTGCGCGAGGCGAAGGAGGAGCTTGCCCTCAAGGTGGCCGAGCGCACCCGCCAGTTGCAGGAAAAGAACGAGGAGTTGCAGCGGACGGCTTCAAACCTTGCAAAAGCCCAGCACATGGCCCGTCTTGGAAGCTGGGAGTGGGACATTGTCGGCAAAAAGCTCTCCTGCTCCGATGAGGCATACCGCATATTCGGCCACGACGGGAGAAATAAAAAGTTTGGATACAGGGCCTTTCTGAAGACAGTTCATCCGGAAGACAGGAGGGTCGTTAAAAAGGCTGTCGGTGAGGCGCTGCGCAGGAAGAGAGACTTCGAACTCGACCACAGGACAATACTCCCGGACGGCAGCGTTCGCTCTATCGTACACGAAAGGGTTGAAGTCGCCCTCAATGATGAAAAAAGGCCGGTCCTTATGAAGGGAATCGTTCAGGACATTACCGAGCGGAAGATGATGGAGGAACAGCTACAGAAGGCAAGGATTGCCGCCGACACCGCCAGCATAGCCAAGAGCGCTTTTCTGGCCAACATGAGCCATGAAATAAGGTCGCCCATGCAGAGTATCGTCCTCATGATCGATATGCTCTCTGACATGCCGATGACGGCGGAGCAGGAGGAGTGCATCCAGATCCTTAAACGATCGGGTGACCACCTCATAAACCTGCTCAGTGATATCCTGCAATTTTCAAAGATAGAGGCAGGCCATATTTCTGTAGAAGAGCTTGACTTCAACCTGAAGGAGCTTATTGATAAAACCACAAGGCCCTTGGAGGCGTGGGCAAAAGAAAAAAAATTGACGTTCACAAGCAAGTACGGCTCCGATCTTCCCGACCTGCTCAGGGGAGACCCGACCAAACTCTGCCAAATCCTGGTCAACATCATATCCAATGCGATCAAGTTCACCTCAGAGGGGGAGGTGTCGTTGGAGATCAAAAGAAGCTCTCATTCAGGAAGGAGAAAAAATTCGGAAGGAGAGTCGATTGAACTGCTCTTTACTGTAAGCGATACAGGGACCGGTATCCCGGAAGATAAAATAGATATGGTCTTCGATAAGTTTGTACAGGCCGATTCATCCATAACCCGAAAGTTCGGCGGCACCGGTCTGGGCACGGCCATCTGCAAAGGACTCGTTGGTAACGTTCAAAAGTTGTGGCATGTAATAAAATGAGATAAAATCACGACCTCAAATTAAGGTTTGGTTGACGAG
>JAVVFD010000067.1:0-13096 GCA_032250935.1 bacterium | reverse complement strand
CCCGTACGGTAACTTCTCCATCTTGTAATTTAATTTATCCAAGATTTCGTGTCCATTTTTTTCAGCTTACCTCAAATCTTGGCCTTAGTAAGGTGGCCTTTTCAAATTGTCTTTTTACCCCTTCCATGCTAAAGTTTCCGGATTACATTCAAGGAAGGTGGAAAGATGAATATAGATAAAATGAGAGAGAATTTTCCCGTTACGAAAAACCAGATATATTTCAACCATGCGGCGGTTGCGCCGCTTCCTCTCAGCACGGCAGACAAGGTAAAGGAGTTTCTCGCAGATTATACGGCTAACGGCTGCGTAAACTACCCTGACTGGATAAGGGAGCAGGAAAGGACGAGGGGGCTGGCGGCAAGGCTCATAGGAGGAAAGGCTGAAGAGGTGGCTCTCGTTAAAAACACCTCTACCGGCATATCTATGGTGGCACAGGGCCTGGACTGGAAGGCAGGGGACAACGTCATCATTCCCGAAGGGGAGTTCCCCGCCAACGCCTATCCATGGTTCAACCTGAAGGATAAGGGTGTCGAAGTGCGGATAGTGAAGGAGCGCGACAGGAGGCTCTTCCCTGAAGACTTCGAGGCGCTTATAGATAAGAGGACGAGGCTGATCTCCGCGAGCTGGGTGGAGTTCGCCACCGGCTTCATGAACGACATAGAGGCGATCGGCAAGATATGCAAAAGGCACGGCATCTATTTCTGCGTTGACGCCATCCAGGGTCTCGGTATATTCGAGATCGACGTGAATAGCTGCAACATCGACTTTCTTGCCGCAGACGGCCACAAGTGGCTCCTTGCCCCCGAGGGTATAGGGGTCTTGTTCGTATCCGGGCGGGTTATGGAAGATTTAAAGCCCCACTTCGTCGGGTGGCATACCGTTGAAGACCCTTCAAATTATCTTCCTTATCACTTCGACAAGATCAGGAAGGACGCCAGGAAATACGAAGAGGGGAGCCCCAACCTCCTCGGCACCTATGCGCTCGGCGCGTCTCTTGACCTTTTGCTCGGAATTGGAGTGAAGAATATCGGCGACAGGATATTGGCGCTGACAGATGCCCTTGCCGAGGGGCTGGAAGAGAGAGGATATGAGGTGCTCAGTCCGAGGGGTGAAGGGAAGAAATCCGGCATCCTTATATTTACAAGCGGGAATGCAGATAAGGATGCAGGGCTTTTTGACTACCTGAGTAAAAATGGCGTCTTTGCCGCACCGAGGGGCGGCGGCATACGTTTCTCCCCCCACTTCTACAACAGCGATGAAGAGGTGGAAAAAGTCTTTGAGATAATAGGCGCCTTCCCGGGATAGACAGGTTTTACAAACTTCTTACAGCATGCCCCGCTCCATGCGGGGCATGCCACTTTCATTTGTTCCCGCCCCTTACTTCTGCTACAGTTAAACCATGACCTCCTATAGACTTTTTGAACATACGGCCGATCTCGGCATTGAGTTTTTTGCAGATAGTCTTGAGGGCCTCTTTATCGCTTCTGCCAGCGGACTCTTCGACGTTATCAGCGGTATTGACGAGATAAAGGCCGAAGAAACCTTCCAGATAAACGTTGAGGGGATCGATATGGAAGACCTCCTTATCAACTGGCTGAGGGAGCTCCTCTACCTGCACCAGGTAAAGAGGATCTTGCTTTGCCAGTTCCACATATCCCAAATAAGTGATACCAGGTTGCTTGGCAGTGTAAGGGGGGAGTCCTTCGATGCAAAAAGACACGAGATTAAGAAGGAGATCAAGGCGGTCACTTATCATGACATCAAGGTAAGTGAAAAGAAGGGGCGCTGGACGGCGAGGGTAATCTTCGATCTATGAGATTAAAAAAAAGGGGGCGCAGGGCTATGGCAGACAAGAGGCATGATGTGCAAGAGGAGATAAGGCTTGAAAAGCTGGACGACTGCCGCTGGCTCATTCCTAAGACGGGTGGGATGCGGGTGCCGGGCATGATCTACAGCAGCGAAAAGATGCTTGAATCGATCAGTTTGGATCAGTCGCCAAGACAGGTGGCAAACGTGGCCCATCTGCCGGGGATAGTCAACTACTCCCTCGCCATGCCCGACATGCACTGGGGCTACGGATTCCCCATAGGCGGGGTGGCGGCCTTCGACATGAAGGAGGGGGTCATCTCTCCCGGCGGCGTCGGCTACGATATCAACTGCGGCTGCAGGCTCGTCTCGACGGGGCTTGGTGTGCAGGATCTGAAGGGGAGGGTCCCCGGTCTCGTTGATGCCCTTTACAACAATATCCCCACCGGTGTCGGTTCAAGGGGGGAGATTAGGCTGAGCATGGGGGACGAAAAGAGAATCTGCCTCGAAGGGGCCGGGTGGGCCGTAAGGCACGGCCTCGGGGTTCAGGAGGATCTGGAGCATACGGAAGAGGGGGGAGCAATCGACGGGGCCGACCCCGGAGTGATTAGCGGCAGGGCTTTCGAGAGAGGGCTTGACCAGCTGGGAACGCTCGGTTCGGGAAACCATTTCCTGGAGGTGGGCGTCGTAGACAAGGTCTTTGACGAGCAGACCTCCACTGCCTTCGGCCTCCGCGAGGGGCAGGTGACGGCGCTTATCCATTCAGGATCGAGGGGCTTCGGCTATCAGGTGTGTGACGACTTCCTCTTCAAGATGACCCGCCATGTGAGGGAACTGAAGCTCGACCTGCCTGACAGGCAGCTCGCCTGCGCCTACATAAATTCACACCAGGGTAAGGAGTATTTTGCCGCCATGGCCTGCGCCGCCAACTACGCCTGGGCAAACAGGCAGGCCCTGATGCACCTTACAAGGGAGGTCTTCCAGGCTTATTTCGGCATGGGGCCGAGGGACCTCCGCATGAACCTCGTCTACGATGTGGCCCACAACATCGCAAAGAAGGAGGAGCATATAGTAGCCGGTGTAAAGCGAAGGCTCTGCGTCCACCGCAAAGGGGCTACCAGGGCCTTTCCGGCGGGGCACCGTGACATCCCGGCAGCCTACAGGAATGTGGGGTCGCCGGTTCTCATCCCCGGCGATATGGGGAGGAGCTCCTACGTCATGGTCGGCGCCGATCTGGCCATGGAGGAGACCTTCGGCAGTTGCTGCCACGGTGCAGGGAGGCTGCTCAGCCGTCATGCCGCAGTCAAAAAGGCGAAGGGACGGGCCATATACAGAGAGATGGAGGACAGGGGGATCACCGTCAGGGCCCACGGCAGGAGCACCTTGGCCGAAGAGATGCCTGAAGCTTACAAGGATATCTCAGATGTAGTCGATGTGGTTGCCGACGCAGGGATTGCGCGAAAGGTGGTGCGTCTAAGGCCGCTCGGCCTGATTAAGGGATAGCTCGGACTCTGCACTAGTCCTTAATTCTCCTTGATTAATCGCCTTTTTTTGTGATAACTTTAACCAGTTAACCCTGTGAAAAAAGATAATTAGCCTATGGTACTCGGATTTAATCACAATATAAAGCATAACGGCAAGATATATCATATCCAGACAGAGGATAGCGGTGTTGAGACCCCTCATATTATCACCCTGCTATATGTAGGTGGGACTATAATAACCCGGGACAAAACGAGTTATGCCGATATCGTAAAGATTGATAATCTGGAGACCGTAGTAAAAGAGCTTATGGAAGAGCAGCATAAGGGGATGCTCAAAAAACTCATTTCCGGCGTCTTTGATGATGTTTCCAAACCTGCTGTGCCTGTCGAGGAAGCAAAGCCGCTTACAAAAGAAGAAGAAAAAGAAAAATTCGGGCAGGATGTTATTTCAGACAAAGGCCTTGATGATGTTATTCTGGATTTTCTAGCTACAAGTTCTGACGACTAAATTAAAGCCGTTTCCTCCAGATGCTGGCTGACGGATTCAAAAAGGCAGCCTCTCCCTCTTAGTATTTGCAAGCCTATGATAAAGATGTATCACGTAAATATGTCCTACAGGAAGGGCGTTAACACCCTTGAGGACATAACCCTTAACATTAAAAAGGGGGAGTTTGCCCTTCTCACCGGACCCAGCGGGGCGGGTAAAACCACTTTATTGAAACTGCTGACGTGCCAGGAACGACCTGACGATGGCCAGATAGTTGTAAACGGCAGGAATATCGCAAGAATAAAACAATCCCAGCTTTACAGGCACAGAAGAGACACGGGAATCGTTTTTCAGGACTCTAAGCTGCTTAAGGATCAGACTGTGCTGGATAATGTGGCCATGCCTCTTGAGATACGCGGTAAAAGCAGGAAAGAGGCCCGGCATAAGGCATGGAACCTTTTGCGCGATGTGGGCCTTCACAAGAAGGCGGGCAGCTACCCCCTTCAGGTTTCAGGTGGCGAGCAGCAAAGAGTCGCCATAGCCAGGGCGCTTGTCGGCAGACCGTCTATCCTCCTTGCCGATGAACCGACGGGCAATCTCGACAGTGAAAATTCCGAGTATATTCTGAACTTGCTTGAGGCCGCCAATAAGGCCGACACGACCATATTGGTGGCGACTCATGACGAGACCCTTATAAGAAAGCACTCCTGCAGGCTGCTTACCCTTAAAGAGGGGCGTATGGTTTCGGATAAACGGCCTTTGGCGCCAATAATTTCGGGTGATGATGTTGGGTAAAGCGTCATATTTTACTGTAAAGGCCCTTGATAGCATAAAGGGTAATCCCTTTGTAAATATAATTACTATCGGTGTTATTGCCGTCTCCTTCATTATCCTTGGAGGCTTTATCGCCTTGTTTGGAAATCTTAAATCTCTTCTTGCCGATTGGGAACAGAGGGTACAGATTGAGGCCTACCTGAAAGGTGGGCTGCCTGATTCTCAGATAAAGGAGCTGCAAAATTTAATAAGCTCACTTGAAGGGGTGGGCGAAGTAAGTTATATCGGTAAAGATGATGCAATCAGGAAGTTCGCTGACGAAATGCCTGCAATTGCGGGACTGGTGGATGATCTGGATGAAAATCCGCTCCCTTCATCAATCAGGATTAATCTTGATGAAGGGCATAGAGAATTTATAAAGGTGGAAGCCCTTGCTTTAAGGCTTGGTAAAATGCCGGGAATTGATGATGTTTTTTATGGACAGGAATGGCTTGAGAAATTCTCAGGCTTTATATCCATGCTCAAACTGTCCGGTCTCATTCTGGGGCTTTTCCTGCTGCTTACGACGACCTTCATTATTTCAAATACTATCCGCCTTGCCCTTTATGCAAGGAAAGAGGAGCTGGAGGTAATGAAACTTCTTGGGGCTACAAATTTTTTTATGAAGACCCCATTTCTTATAGAAGGGCTGCTTCAGGGGCTGGTAGGCGCTGCGGCATCTCTTGTATCTCTCTACGCCCTTTACAGCTTCTTTGTCGCCAAACTGGCATCAAAGAGCAGCCTGTCCGTTGTTTCGCTGTCAAGCGGTTCATTTCAGCCCGCCTTCCTTTCCCTTGAAACGATCTTTTATCTGCTCATTTGTGGTATGGCGCTCGGCCTTTTCGGAAGTTTTGTTTCACTTGGCAGGTTTTTAAAGGTATAATGAGCTTCACGAGGCTATTTTTTATCTCTCTGCTCCTTTTTTCTTTTCCGTCTGGAATTTATGCGGTAGAACTGGAATCTACGAATGAGCGGCTAATAAGGGAAAGAAAAAAGCTGGAGAATGTTCAAAAAAAGATAAAAGAAGAAAAAAGGGAAATAAAGAAGGCAAGCACTAAAGAAAGAGACCTGCTGGAAGAGTTGGCAGTTATAGATGCGCTTCTTCAAAAGAAAAGAAGTGAAGTCCTGGAGGCCGAAAGAGAACTGGCAGGGCTGAAAAAAAGAATCGAAACCGTTGAAAAGCGCATCCAGGAACTGGAAAAGGAGAAAAAAGAAAGAAGAAAGGGTCTTAAAAAAAGGGTTGCGGCCTTATACAAGCTTGGCAATATAGGTCCTGTAAACCTGCTTTTTTCATCTCGATCTCTCCTTGATCTTGAGAAGAGGTATATTTTTGTGCAGTCTGTAATTGAAAAAGATGCTTATGCAATAGAGAAATATTTGGGCGCCATTGATGAGTTAAATGATAGTTATCTAGCTATAGATGCCAAGAAAAATGAGGCAAAGGCTGTTAGCTTGAAACTTGCGGCGCAAAAAGAAAAGACTCAAAGGGAGCTTGATAAAAAGAAGAAACTAATAGCCTCTATCGCAAGCTCTAAGGAGCTGCATGAGAAAAAACTTGCCCAGTTGAAGGCCTCTTCTGTGCGGCTTGAAAGCCTGCTTGTAAAGCTGGAAGCTAGCCTTAGCGATCCCGGATATACCTCTTATGGAGGCGGGGGGCTGTCCGCTCTAAAGGGTCGCCTTGATCTGCCCTGTAACGGAGAGGTTACGGCATTTTTCGGCAAGAGCAAAGATATAAATTTTAATACCGACATTATCCGAAAGGGGATAGATATTGCCGCGCCATGGGGTTCTGAGGTAGCTGCAATTCATGGCGGTAAGGTGGCTTATGCAGGCAGCTTTAAAGGTTATGGAAATATTGTTATAATAGATCACGGCGAGGGGTATTATTCTCTTTCGGCCAATCTGTCAAAGATATTGAAGAAAAAGGGTGAAGAGGTAAATGCAGGGTCTGTGATCGCCTTGTCAGGTGATACGGGGTCTCTTACGGGGCCGCGTCTTTATTTTGAAATAAGATATAAGGGTAAACCTGTTGATCCCCTTGACTGGGTGAAATCACCATCAAAAATAGCTAAAAAAAGATCTTCCGGGAGGAATAGATGAAAAGTGTTTTCACTTATGTAAGAAACGGTTTGTTAGTTGGTTGTTTTATTGTTTTTGCGCTTAATGCCGGCGCCTTGATTTCAGAGCCTATTTCTGCAAAGACATCAGGGACCTATGAAAACCTGAAGGTCTTTGCTGATGTTCTATCGTTAGTTAAGAAGAATTATGTTGAGGAGGTTGATTCAAAGGACCTTATATATGGCGCAATAAACGGCATGCTTACTTCTTTAGACCCCCACTCCTCCTTTATGCCTCCTGAAAGTTTCAAGGAGATGCAGGTAGAGACAAAGGGTAGTTTCGGTGGAGTAGGCATTGAAATTACTGTGAGAAGCGGTGTCCTTACCGTGGTTTCTCCTATAGAGGATACCCCTGCATTCAAGGCAGGAATTGAAGCTGGAGACATTATAATAAAGATAGATGGCGAAGTGACCGCTGATATGGGAATCATGGATGCTGTCAAGAAGATGAGAGGCAAGAAAAAAACAAAGGTAGTGCTTACCATAGTCAGGGAGGGCCTGTCTGAGCCGGTTGATTATCCCATAGTGCGCGATATTATAAAGATAAAGAGTGTAAAGTACGAGGTCCTGGAAGATAGCTACGGCTATGTCAAGATAACCCAGTTTCAGGAAAGAACGACGCGCGATCTCAGGAAGGCCTTGGATGACATAGCAAGCAAGACGGGCGGCATGAAAGGCCTTGTACTTGATTTTAGAAATAACCCGGGAGGCCTGCTCGATCAAGCGGTAAAAATAACAGACACCTTTTTATCCTCCGGTATGATCGTATATACAGACGGCAGGCTCGCCTCGCAAAAGATGGAATTTCACGCAAGAGAGGCCGGGACTGAGCCGGACTATCCCATAGTAGTTCTGGTCAATGCGGGAAGTGCAAGCGCCTCGGAAATTGTGGCGGGTGCGCTTCAGGATACGGGAAGGGGGATCGTCCTTGGAACCAAGAGCTTTGGCAAGGGATCTGTCCAGACCATATTGCCTCTTGAAGACGGTTCGGGAGTCAGGATAACTACGGCAAGGTACTATACTCCCGCCGGAAGGTCTATTCAGGCGGAAGGGATTGTTCCCGACGTTGTCATAGAGAAGAAGGATGTCTCCAAGGATGAGGAAAAAAAGAAGAAGCATACGATAATAAGAGAAAAAGATCTGAAAAATCATATAGAAAACGGTAATGACAAAGATGTAAAGGCGGCGGAAGGCAGTGAAAAAGGCAGGTATCTTAAATCCAGGCTGCCGACCGTAGCAGATGAGGTGGAAGACAACCAGAAACAATCGGCCCTTGACATATTAAAGAACTGGGAAACCTTAATGCAGGGGATGCAGCACGGCTCCTGATGAAAAAAAAGAAAGCCGGAAAAAAGCCTAAGAAAGGTAACGATAATTTAAAGCTTTTATATCTCTTTGTAGGGGCCGTGCTCTTGCTGGGCGCGGCCCTTTATATATTTACTACCGAAGATAAAGGTTCTACGATCAGCGGCTCGCCTCATAAGAAGTCTTCAGATAAAGAGGCAACTGTCCCTGCAAGCGCACAACCAGCTGCCACTCAAGCGATGCCTGCAAGACCTGTAGTTCAAGGCGAAAGGCTATCACTTACTTTATCTCTTCCCAAACTTGCAATTATAATAGACGACATAGGGTTTAATGAAAGCTATATCGATTTAATAAATATATCGGTGCCGCTAACCCTTGCCGTAATTCCACATACTGAATATGCTGTAAGCGCTGCTTTAGCGGGGAGTGAGGCAGGACTGGAAATAATGATGCACCTTCCCATGGAGCCTAAAGGGTATCCTGAGGCCGATCCTGGGAAATGGGCTCTCCTTACCAATATGAAGGAGGAAGAAATTCTCAAAAATGTAAATGCTAATTTTGCGAGACTTCCTGATGTAATGGGCGTCAATAATCATATGGGCTCTCGTTTTACAGAATATGCAGAAGGGATGAAGGTGGTCCTTGAAGAGGTAAAAAAGAGAGGTCTCTTTTTTGTGGATAGCAGGACCTCATATCGCTCCAGGGCCTATTCAATTGCCCGCGAAATGGGGATTAAATCTGCTGAAAGATCAATCTTTCTTGATAACGTGCAGACTAAATCGGCAATTAGCCAGCAGATGGCTAAGGCTGTAAAGGCGGCAAAAGAAAAAGGGAAGGCGATTGCCATAGGACACCCATCAAAGGCTACCATCTTAACACTTGCCGAGATAGCCCCCCATCTCATTGATGAAGGGGTTGAACTGGTTTTTGCCTCTGCCATTGTAGATTAATATAGCAAGTAGCTATACCATGTCATTCCCAGGAATCAAGTGCGGGGCATGCCTGTCAAGATCGGATTGACGACTGTATGTTTTTTATACCTGTCGTTGGCTGATTTGCTCTTGCTGAAAATCCAGCAATTAAACCGTCAAATCAACTTTTATGGAAAAAAACAGGGTCTCCATAGCGAGCTGCAGCGATTATGATAAAGGTCAGGTAGATGCCTCTCTTGCCGACCTGCTTTTGCCGCTCGGCGGCATGAGTTCATTTGTCAGCAAGGGAGACAAGGTCTTTATAAAGCCTAACCTGCTAAAGGCGGCTCTTCCCGAAAAGGCAGTTACTACGCACCCTTCTCTTGTCGAGGCTGTGGTAAGGGCGGTTCTGGCCTCTGGCGGCGTGCCTCTTGTCGGTGACAGTCCCGGAATCGGCAAGATGGAGAAGATCTTTGAAACTACCGGTATGAAGGGGGTTGCCGACAGGACGGGCGCGAAGCTTGTTGAGTTCAGCGATTCGGTAGAGGTAGAGACGAGGGAGGGGGCAATCTTCAAGAGCCTTGAAATATCAAAAGATATAATGGATGCCGACAAGGTGATAAACCTTCCTAAGGTAAAGACCCACGCGCAGATGCATGTCACATTGGGAGTGAAAAACTGTTTTGGATGTATTGTCGGAAAGAGGAAGCCTCAGTGGCACTTTAAGGCGGGCGTCACAAGGGGGCGCTTTGCCGATCTACTTTTGGATATTCACAACACGGTAGCCCCTGTTCTTACAATAGCCGATGCTGTTGTTGCCATGGAGGGGAACGGGCCGGGGAGCGGAGATCCCAGAAAGGTGGGGCTTTTATTTGCCTCAAGCAATGCCCTTTCAATGGATAAGGTAATAAGCCTTGTCCTTGGAGTAAAGGAGGGCGATGTCCCCCTCTTTCAGTCGGCAAAGGCAAGGGGGCTCAGCGATATAGATCTCAACAATATAGAGATAATCGGCCCTGAAATAGATGAACTGATTGTCAGGGGATTTAAACCTCCCAAGATCATAGATATGATGTTCGGCCCCCCTTTTTTAAGGCAGTACTTTAAAAAATCACTGACCGCAAGGCCGAAGGTGGATCATAATATTTGTGATCTCTGCGGGGATTGCATAGGGACATGTCCCGTTGAGGTAATGTCCGTAAAGAATAAACGGCTTGATATCTTTTATCGGGACTGTATACATTGCTTTTGCTGCCAGGAGGTCTGCCCGAAGGGAGCTATCACGCCCGGACAGGGATGGCTGCTTAAATTACTGAAGTGGCATAAATGACTGAGCTGTTACCTTGAATGTTTGGAGGCCAGATTGCTGGTAGTTTTAATCGAACCGTCTCTGTCTATATAAAAGGAGCCGCCATATGGGTCCCTGGGGATCTCCCTTATTATTTTTGCCTTAACAAGCGCTTTCAGCTCTCCCGGCGGCAGACCTATTCTGCTTTCATATACATCCACAGCTTTTTCAAGAAAGAAAATTTTGTTCAGGACGTCAAGTCGGGCAAGGTAGAATTGTTTGCGTTTTGGGTCGTTTTCATTCTCCCACATTTTTTCCATGAATGCCCTGGCAGCTTCAGTTTTTCCTTCCATATAGTAGAGCCTTGCTGCGAGGGTAGTCAGGAAATCCCATGCTCCCGGCCTTTGAGATGCAATGCGTAGATACTCTGCTCCGGTCTTATTGTCCCCCAGAAAATAAAAGTTATTAAAGCCCAGGTAGAATGGAAACATCCAGTCCCAATCTCTTGCATAGGTTGCTTTTTTCAGAAGACTATTTGCCTCTTTAACCATTCCGGCATCCCATGAAAGGAATGCATTCCCCATATAATATGGATCTTGAAAGTAAGGGTCAAGCTCGGTGACAAGGTCGATATTGCGGTAAAGCCATTGCCAGTCCTCTTTTGTGGATGAATCAATCGTTTCAACTTTACCCCCGTAAAACTGAGAAGCTCTTATAAACAGTAAATCTGCGGCAATATTCCTGAATTCCAGTGAAAGGAGTTTTACTATTGCAGGTGGAAGAGTAAGCCCCTTAACCTCTTCCATTTTAATTGTCTTCCTTGATGTTTCAAAGTTGGGCAAAAATAATATATAGGCAATCAGGAATATAAGGAAAAATATTAATGGCTTCATGGTTAAGTTCAAGGGAACTCCCTTCGATTCATGATTATTGAAGCGGCGGAAACCATTATACCGGTATATATCAGCCAGTATGTAATGGCCCACAAGATATAGCCTTCCGGAAGAGTAAGGCCGTGAGAGGCCTGAAGCTTGATGTCGAAGGTGGAAAGATTGGGAAAGATGTAGTAAGCTCCCTGGATAATAGCCTCGATGGCAGGTGATATTTCAATCCCTTCCGTTTTCATCTTGAGAATGCCTCTTACCGTTTCAGTGCTTGTTCCAATTATGTAGGTGGCTATTGTCAGTACGAGCGAAATAAATGATGTTGAAGTAAATGATGTAAAAAATATAGTGACAGCCGCTATCAATGCAAGCTTCATAGCTATCATGATAATGGCGATAAGGTAAATGTTCCACTTAAATATCACTGTACTGTTTTCATAGTCAATCCCGGCCAGATAGACTGGGATGGAGGATATTATGCCAAGAAATATTGTTGACGCGATGATAAGCAGAAAAAGCCCAAGAAATTTACCGAACATATACTGAGCCCTCGAAATAGGTCTGGATATAACCATATATATGGTTCTTTTGTCGATATCCTTGGAAAGCAGATTATTTCCAATAAAGAGCACCATTAAAAGGCCTGAAAAAGATATGGTGGCAAGACTAAGATCGGCGGCAACCTTGACGATATCCCTCATAAATAGATTGGTAAGCGTAAGGCTTGCGGCAAACATCAATATGGCCATAATAAATATGCCGAAGATAGCACGGCTTCTTATCCCTTCAACGAAGGTAATATATGCAAGACTTAATAGTCCTCTCATTCCCTGATCCCTTCCGATTTTCCAACCTCTTCCATGAAAATTGCCTCCAGCGTATCCTCTTTTGACAACTCTTTTTGAACATCAACAAGGCGGCTCAGCCTGCCGTTTATCAGCATGGCCGCCCTGTCACAGAGTCTTTCTATGTCATGCAGGATGTGGGAGCTGAAAAAGATCGTCTTTCCCTCTCCTTTAAGTTTCAATATGAGATTGAAGACCTTTATTCTTCCCATAGGATCGAGGCCGCTCATCGGCTCATCCAGTATCAGTATTTGGGGGTCGTGAATGAGTGCCAGTGCAAGGCCCGCCCTTTGGACCATCCCCTTGGAGTAGGACCTTAGAGGTCTCTTCATGGCCTCCGTCAGCTCCAGCTGGTCAAGCAGCGAGTCGGAACGGCTCTTTATCAATGCGCTATCCATATCACAGCTTCTGCCCCCGAATTTGAGGAGCTCTTTCGCAGAGAGGTGGTCGTAAAAATAGGGGTTTTCAGGCAGGTAGCCTATAAGCCTTTTGACACTCATATCGGATACCTTCCTGCCTGCTATGGACAGGTGCCCCGATGTGGGTCTTATCAGATCAATAAGCATTTTTATGGTAGTACTTTTCCCGGCGCCGTTCGGACCCAGAAAGCCGAATACCTCCCCTTCCTTAATCTTTAAGGAAAGGTCGTTAAGGGCGCAGACCTTTTTCCTGGTGAACTCTTTTTTGTATACCTTTGTCAGTGAATCCATCTCTATGATGGCCATCTCATCTACCTCTCAAGAAGTTCAATAGCTTTTTTAAATACCTTTGCCGGATCTATGAGTAACATGCATTCAATGTTGCGCCTGCAGGCCGGGATATCGCCGAATTTTGTGCAGGGCCTGCAATCTATGTTGCCGCTGATTGTCTGGTGCATCCTGCCCCTTGGCGCCCACTTTATTTCATTTCCCGGCCCGAAGAGGGAGAGCGTCCCCGTGCCGACCCCGAAAGCTAAGTGGAGTATACCAGAGTCACCCGTTATGAGCAAGGCGGCCCTTTCTAAAAGCGCCGCCGTTTCAACGAGAGAAAAAGAACCGCAAAGATTGACGGCATGGCTCAGACCTTTTGTCATCCTGTCCCCTGAAGCGAAGTCGCACTTTCCGCCAACGGCAGCTACGGCATATCCGGCGCCGTTTAGTTTTTCGGCAAGTTCACGAAA
>JAVVFD010000066.1:0-13107 GCA_032250935.1 bacterium | reverse complement strand
TGTCTGAGGGATTTAAACTCTTTGGCGGTGAGATCACGATATCGGATAAGAACCTTTTTGATAAGAACCCCTCTGCAATGATGAGACTTTTTGAACTGTCTCAGCTTCATGGTGTTCAGATACATTCATTTGCAAGAGAGTGTCTGCGCAAGAGTCTGGACCGGATTGATGACGAGTTCAGGGCATCTCCCGACGTAAACAGATCTTTTATGAATATATTAAAGAGTGAATGGGATGTTACCGGAAGTCTCAAGCTTATGCACAAACTGGAAGTGCTTGACAGGTTCATCCCTGAGTTTGGAGAGGTCAGGTGTCAGGTCCAGCATGACATATATCATATCTATACGGTAGATACTCACTCTCTTTTTGCCGTTGAGGAGCTAAGGCGCCTCATGCTTGGTGAGCAAAAGGAGGCATACCCCGTACGGACAGCACTGATGGAAGAGCTGGAAAGGCCGGAAGTGCTCTATCTGGCGGCCTTGCTTCATGATGTGGGCAAGGGAAAAGGTGGAAGGCATGAAGAGATAGGGGCTCGCATTGCCGCCGCCGTTGCCGAGAGGCTCGGTTTTTCAAAGGATGACATAGATGATATAGAGTTTCTCGTGTTGAATCATCTTAAATTGTCGCATACGGCACAAAGAAGGGATCTTAGCGACGCCAAACTTATACTCGATTTTGCGATGGAGATCGGGAGTCTTGAGAGGGGCAAGATGCTCTATCTGCTTACATACGCCGATATCAGGGCCATAGGGCCCGATGTATGGACTGAATGGAAGAGCGACCTTTTTCATGAGTTATATACTAAGACTGCGGAGGTTTTTGAAAAGGGCGTTTTCGATGTGAAGGAGACAAAGGAAAGGATCAGAAAGGTCGCATCAGAGGTAGAGCAGATTATAGGTAGGGATTATCCTGAAAAAGGGGTGCGCGCCTTTATGAGGTCTATGCCGGAGCGCTATCTCCTTTCCAATACACCGACGAAAATAGCTGAACACTTCACGATAGCCATGCGGCATGTCCCGCCTTTATCTGTAGATTTAAAACACAATGAGAGACGGGGATACACAAGGCTCATAGTGACAACTATAGACGCGCCCGGCCTGTTTTACAAGATCAGCGGTGTCCTTTCCGGCAACGGCATAAACATCCTAGCCGCAGATATATATACACGTAAAAATGGTGAAGTATTCGATATCTTTCATGTCCAAAATACAATAGAAGGCATTCCGATAGACAACAAGAGGTGGGCACGCGTTGAAAGCGACCTTCTGGATGTGATTCAGGGGGCGAAAAAGGCGGAAGATATAATTAAGGAATTCAGAAAGCCATCTATTTTGGGAGGGAAATATATCCCGGGAATAAAGCCGAGGGTCATCATAAATAACGAGATCTCGGACTCCAACACGGTGATAGAAATATTTGCCGAGGATCGTATCGGTCTTTTATATACCATATCCAAAATATTGGTCAAGCAGGGGCTTTATATTGAGGTTTCCAAGATCTCTACTATGGGTAAGCAGATTACGGATGTCTTTTATCTGAAGGATATCTTCGGTCAGAAGGTCTTTTACAGGGAAAAGCTTGACGAGGTGAAAAGAGAGCTTCTAAATGCGATCGAAGAGGGGGAAACTTGGCAGGATTGAAGGAGGAGTTTCTCGATTATATAATTGTTGAGAAAGGCCTTTCAAAGAATACGGTAGATGCATATAAGAGGGATATTTCCAGGTTCGAACTGTTTTTAAAGCAGCGCGGCAGGCAAGCCAGGAATGCAGTCAGGGAGGATATAATCTCTTTTATGACCTCCCTTGGGAGGACAGGGCTGAGCAGCAGGTCAACGGCAAGAAATATGGTTGCTGTAAGGATGTTTTACCGTTTTCTAAAGGCTGAAGGGCATATAGAGGCACTTCCCACAGACAATATTGAACTTCCGCAGTCATTCAGGCGGCTTCCGGACACGCTTAGTCCTCAAGAGGTGGAGATGCTCCTTAAGGCCCCTGACACAAAAGGACATATAGGGATACGGGACAGGACCATGATTGAACTATTGTACGCGACAGGTCTAAGGGTTACTGAGCTTGTTGATATTACCGTAAATCGACTGAATCTGGAGGTAGGTTTTCTAGTCGCCATGGGCAAGGGTTCCAAGGAGAGGGTCGTGCCTATGGGAGAGGTCGCTATGGGATGGGTTAAGGATTATATCAAGGATGCCAGAGTGAAAATACTGAAGGGCAGTGAGAGCGATTATCTCTTTGTTACCGCAAGGGGAAGCAGGATGACAAGGCAGGGGTTCTGGAAGATTATCAAGAAAAATGCCTTCAAGGCCGGCATATACAAGAACATCTCTCCCCATAAGCTGAGGCACTCATTTGCAACGCATCTGCTCGAGGGGGGGGCGGACCTTCGCTCCGTCCAGACGATGCTGGGCCATGTCGACATATCCACTACGCAGATATATACTCATGTTAATGCGGAGAGGCTGAAAAAAATATACAAGGAGTTTCATCCAAGGGCGTAGAACCCGTTTGTAATGTTAAAATTTTATGCTACTATATCTCCAGTGAAATAATATGAAAAAGAATGATATAAAAGTAAACATAAACGGAAATGATATTGAACTTCCGTCATCCATGTCGGCCATTCAGGCTGTATGGCATGCGGGCTACCCTATGGTGCACGGAGTCGGCTGCCTCGAAGGGGTATGCGGGGCCTGCAAGGTGCTTGTCAGGCGAGCCGGAGGCTCCGAGATAACGACGGAGCTTGGCTGCCAGACCATGGTCGAAGATGGCATGCAGATAATCTTTCTTGTCTTCCCCACGTCAAATCACCATACCTATAATCTGGAGGATTTCAAGAACTCATGGGATACGCAGGCGCAGTTTCATAATGTCTTTCCCGAGGCTGCAAATTGCAGGCATTGCGGCGGATGTAAAAAGTCGTGCCCCAAGGGTATTGACGTTGAGTACGGGGTTGAACTGGCCGTTGCCGGCAAGTTCAGGGAATCGGGCGAGCATTTCCTTGAGTGCGTTATGTGCGGCCTTTGTCTGACATCATGCCCAGAGCGGATAACCCCTAACCACGTGGGGCTTTTTTCCCGTCGTATTTCAGCCTATTTTTATATACGTCCTTCAAACCTGATCAACAGGCTTGAAGAGATCAGGAAGGGACATTTTGAGATAGAGATGGAAAATGATTAATATATTTACCACTGGCTCTTAATTTAAAAGGAAAACATGTCAAAAGGTATTTCAAGAGAAGAGGCATTGAAGGTTTATCATGGGCGCTCATCTGCCGCCTTGCCTCCCTGCGAGGTGGATATCCCCGAACTGTTGAAGGGCTACCATCCCGATAATAAAGAATCGTCAATGGAGCTGCTCAAGGTAGGGGTAAACGCCGGCGACCGCTGTCACCATGCACTTGCCGACTTGCTTCAGGCTGATGCCATTATTGATGAGGCCGACCTAGCAGGTTCCACCGTCTATGAGACGGATGTGCTTGTTATAGGTGGCGGCGGGGCGGGCTGCGCTGCTGCTCTTGTCGCTGCTGAAAATGGCGCAAGGGTAATACTTGCCACAAAGCTCAGGCTCGGAGACAGCAATACCGTCATGGCCGAGGGAGGCATTCAGGCCTCAATTGAAAAGGATGACAGCCCCCAGATGCACTTTGACGACACCGTTAGGGGCGGCCATAACTGCGCCGACAAAAAGCTGGTAAGGAAGCTGGTTATGGATGCGCCCGATGTAATACGCTGGCTTATCCGCCAGGGAATGAATTTCGACGAAGACCAGTTTGGCGATCTCGTAACGCGCCGCGCCGGAGGCACGACGGCAGACCGCATCGTCTATTATCGCGACTATACCGGCCTTGAAATGATGAAGGCGCTAAGAGAGGGGGTTCTTAACCGAAAAGTGGATGTATGGGAATATAACCCCGTCGTGGAACTTCTTTCAAACGAATCGGGACACTGCGCAGGCGCCGTAGTCCAGTCGCTGAACAAGCAGACCTACACCATGATAAAGGCCAAGGCCGTCATCATGGCGACGGGCGGCATTGGCCGCCTCCATCTGAATGACTTTCCAACATCCAACCATCTTGGGGCCACTGCTGACGGTCTTGTCCTTGCCTATCGGCTTGGGGCGAAACTACGAGATCTTGATTCCTTTCAATATCACCCCACCGGTATGGCCTTTCCTACGCATATGTGTGGCTCGCTTATAACCGAAGGGATTCGCTCGGCAGGAGCACACCTGCTCAATGCTAAAGGTGAGCGTTTTATCGATGAGCTTAAGGCACGCGATTGCGTGACCTCTGCAATACTCAGGGAGTGCGCCGAGGGCAGGGGTATTGTCGTGGAGGATAATATCCAAGGCGTCTGGCTCGATACCCCCACATTAGAGAGAGAAAATCCGGGTATACTTGAAAAACGCTTCCCCAAGGTTTTGCAGACTGGAAAGATGTGCAACATCGATCCAAGGCTAGAGCCGCTCCTGGTCTATCCGACACTTCACTACCAAAATGGAGGGGCCCTTATCGATGAAGACGGAGCAACTACCGTGCCGGGTCTTTACTGCGTCGGTGAGGTAAGCGGTGGGATACACGGTCGCAACCGCATTATGGGCAATGCCCTCCTTGAGATAATAAGCTTCGGCAGGCGCGCCGGCGCCAAGGCCTCCGAGCTGATACATGGCAGAGGCCATAAAAAGGCGAGTGTTGAACATGTGAGCAGAATGAGGCGAGACCTGACACATGCCGGGCTTTCCATGGATCTGAAGACGCCCGTTTTGTTCCCTGATTATGCGAAGCGGGGGAGCAAAAAATGAAAAGACTCAATCAGGTGCTCCTGCACGAAAAGAACCGAATCGGCGCCGACTTTGAACAGTGGGTCGAGATAGGCGGCGCTGAGGCGCTCAAGTTGGCCCTTGCCGATCCTGCTACAGTTATTGAAAAAATAAAGGATGCAGGCCTCAGGGGGCTTGGGGGGAGCGGCTTCCCGGCACATATTAAGTGGAAGTTTCTTGCCGATAAAGTGACCGATGGCGATAAGTACCTCATATGCAACGGCAACGAGGACGAGCCGGGCACTTTCAAGGACAGGGTGCTTCTTGAAGAAACGCCCCATCAGCTCATAGAAGGCGCCCTTATTGCCGCAGTCGCAACTGGCATCAACAAGGTGGTTTTCTATATAAACCCTGATCTTGAAGCGGCTCACAAGGCTATGGGCGAAGCGCTTAGGCAGTGGCAGGAGTCAGAGGTTTACCGCTTGCTTGATAAACAGATGAATGGCCGCTTTGAAATGTGGATTCACCGCACTTCAGGTCATTATATCGGAGGGGAAGAGACTGCCGCCATCGAATCGGTTGAAGGCAAGTTCCCCTTTCCAAGGGGCAAGCCTCCCTATCCTGCCGAGTCGGGCGTCTTTGGCTGTCCGACACTTATAAACAATATGGAGACCTTATCCAATGTGTCTCACATAATCCAAAATGGTGCCGATTGGTTCAAGAATCTTGGTATCGGCGATGCCACGGGAACCAAGATTTATTCTCTAAGCGGCGACGTGCTTAATCCCGGCGTGTACGAGCTTCCCATGGGCGTCCCGCTGGAAGAGCTAATATTTACCTATGGCGGGGGCATGCTTCAGGGTAAGAAGTTTAAGGCTGTATTTACGGGAGGCCCGTCCAATACTCTCCTCACTAGAGAGGACCTCGATGTTGCCCTTGATTTTGATTCGGTAAAAGAGAGGCGTTCGGCGCTGGGCACGGGGGCCATGATCGTAGTCTCGGAAGGGACGGGGATAGTCAAGCGGGTGGCTGAGTATGTAAACTTTTTTGCACACTCTTCATGCGGACAATGTCCCCCCTGCAAGAGCGGGACTTTCTATATGTCAATGCTTCTCGATAAGATAGATACCGGGAGGGGGAGGAGAGGCGATCTTGACGCGCTTGTCAATCTGACGGAGATATTGCCCGGCGGCGGCCGCTGTCATCTCCTTGATGGAGCCGTTAAGGTCGTTGAGAGCTCGCTTTATCATTTTAAAGATGAGTTTGAAAAACCATTAAGAGACTAGATATTTTTCCTTAAGCGTTATTCCCGCGTAAACGGGAATCCAGAAAGCAGGTTATATGAATTCCCGATCGAGCCGGGAATTGCGGGCCTGCAAGGTTTTAATGAGACTCTGTACTAGATACTCTCAATACTCAGGTTCAGTCCCTCTTTTCCTTTAGTTGCTTCTTTCAGCATTTCCTTGCCCGATATTACAGCCACAGAATTCATGTTGATTCCCTCTTTGAGGTGTTTACGTGCCGCGAATATGATATCATCGCGTGTCATTCCAAGAAGATCTTCCCTTCTTTTCTGCCTCATTTTATCGGTAATACCCCTCAGGGTAAAGATGAATTCTCTTGCCCCCTTGCCAGAGGGTGAGAGGGGTTTGTCTATATCGCCGAATACGCCGAGGATAGCTTCCTTAAGGTCATCATCGCTGAACCTGTTTTCCAGCACCCAGTCTATGGAATCGCTATAGACCTTGAGCGTTCTTTTAATATGAGGATCGCGGTAGGAGAGGAATGAAAACATCCCTTCAGATGTTGAATAGCTTGCATAACCGCCGTAGGCGCCGCCCTTTTCCCTTATTTCCCTGTGGAGATAGCACGAGCGAAGGAGTTTGGCAAGCACCTGAAGTTTAGGCGAATCTTCGTGGCTATAAGGAACCGTCTTGAATATATTGGCTACGTATGATACCGGAACATTGGTTGCCCAACCCTCATCTCCCTTACCTTCAGAAAAGGGAAGGGGAGGCAGGCCTTGCTTCTCCTTTGAAGGTATACCGGATAAAAACTTATCAAGGGCTTTTCCAAGAGACTCAAAGTGTCTTTCTTCCGTGACAGCTGATATCTTCAGTGCCTTTCCGTTAAGAAGAGAGTCCGCAATGGAAGAGATTTTTTCTGCAACTTCGCCAAGGTCTTCCTCTTTAATGGCAGCGACTTCTTTAATGAATTTAAGCTGGTGAATTCCGGACCATTGTTCCTTGCGCCTTGCCGCAGGAGTCAGGTGACGCGCCGCAAGGTCTCTTGCATAGCTATGGCCGGAACCTGGTACGGAGTTTTCAAGGGAGCTCTTGATCTGTCCGATAAGCATGTGCAGTCTGGCCAGATCGCTAAAGTCGGGTGAGCTGAATATGTCGCCCAGGATTTCAAACATCCTGTCGTGGTTTCTGACAAGGGCCTTGGCGCTGAATTCGATTATCTCTGAGTAGCTATCCAGGTTGTCGAGTTCATCCCATACGCTTGAAGATGCGCTGATCCCCCCGGTAAAGGCCTCTATTCTTTCTCCCATCTCAATATAGTTCAGCCCGGCTGCGCCTATTCTTGTGACAATGCTGCAAAAAAGCGGCACATAGATCTTGAGCTCCTCCGGGATGCATGATGCGTCTCCAATCGCCCTGAAGTAGCTGATGCCGTTCGTGGGCTGGTCGAAGAAGTAAAGTTCGCGACCGCCTACCTTTTTTATTTCACTTGCAACCTTTCGCCCTTCTTTCGGTATGTCGGAGAGCTCCAGGGTGGGAAGGACGGAGATATCCTCTTCCATCTCCTGTTCCTTTTGCAGGACGGCAGCCTCTTTGATTATTGCAGCTTTTTCGTCCTCACTCAGGCTGTCCTTCACCCTGGCCAGGCGTTTCATTTCATTTTCAAGCTCTCTCTTGCCATGTTCCCTGTCTGGCCTCAATATTACTGAAACCTTGTGCGGGTTGTTGAGGAGGTGTTTTCTTATCCTCCCCTCTAAAAACCCGCCTTTTTTAAGTTCCTCTCTAAGGCGAGCAATATTTTCATTGATAAGGAGCGGCCTTACCGGGTCGCCATCATGTATCCAGCTCCCGAAAAGATTGAAGAGGATGTGAAGCCCCGCCGGATAGTGGTTGCCCGTGATCTCCTTACTTGCCAGTTCCTCCTGATGGATGACCGCCTCGATTCTTTCATCGGGAAAGCCATCCTTTGCGCATTTTTCAAGGGTCTCTATTATTATCTCTTCAATTTTTAAAGCATCTTCCGGGTTTGTTCCCTGCAGGCCTGCTGAAAAATTGGTCTCCATGTTCTCATCGTCATATCCCGTGCCGGGAACAAGTGAAGCGCCGAGTTTTGAATCCATAAGCGCCTTGTATAGTGGAGCCCCTGGATTGCCAAGAAGGAGCGATGATATTATGCCCAGCGTAAATACCTCGAATGAATCAGAGGCCCTGCATGTGAGCCATGAAACAGATACAAAGGATTTCTTCTCCAGATCGTCCGGGCTGTCTGAGTCAAGAGGGTAGGTGTATTCTTCTCTTGCAGGCTTTGTAAGCCGTTTTTCTTCCTTGACGGAAGTGTCCGTATAGTCCCTTTCAAAGCGGGAGAGCGCCTTTTCGTCTATTGTCTTGAGGTGTTTTTCAAGCGGCAGGTCGCCATATGTAAAGAACCTGGAGTTGCTGGGATGATAGTAAGAGGCGTGAAAGGACTTAAGTCCTTCCCATGTCAGGTCCGGTATGCTTTCCGGCTCTCCGCCTGAATTGTAGTGGTAGGTGCTTGTCGGGTATAGCGCCTTTTGCACCCTCCTGTTCATGAGCGAACTAGGGTCGGACATGGCGCCTTTCATCTCGTTATAGACGATCCCTTTGAATAAAAGCCTGGAAGAGCTGTCACCTGGCTCTTCAAACTCATAGCGCCATCCCTCCTGTTTGAAGGCGTTCTCAGTCAGTTTTGGAAAGAAGGAGGCGTCAAGATAGATATCCATGAGGTTGTAGTAATCCTTCTCATTCTGCGTAGAGTATGGATACATGGTCCAGTCGTTGGCCGTAAATGCGTTCATGAAGCTGTTGAGGCTTCTTTTAAGCATGGAAAAGAAGGGGTCTCTTACAGGGAATCGCTCAGAGCCGCAAAGGGCGGTGTGCTCAAGGATATGTGCAACTCCAGTTGAGTCTTTGGGGGTAGTCCTGAAGGCGACCGAGAAGACGTTGTTGTCGTCTTTATTTGCAAAGTGAATAAGCTCGGCCCCGGTTTTTTCATGCTTCAGTCGTATAAGAGTAGCACTCAGATCAGGCAGCTCAGTCACCTGCTCGCATATAAAACCGTGCTGCCTGTCACCAACCTTTAAAACGGCTTCCTTCATGAATTTCTCCTTGGGATTTTAAAAAAAACTATTATAGCGGAGGAGGGTGGGAATGGCCAGTTGAATTATATTGAGTTGAAGCTTTCTTTATGTAATGTTGTTGTAATTAAGTTCCAACAATTAATTATCCCGGCATTCCGATTTTGAGGATTTACAGATAAAAGCAAACGCTATCCACAGGCTACTCCAGCCCCGTCTCCATATTCATCGGTGAGCATTCCTCCAGCCATTTGCCGGTCTTAAAGGCGGTGAATATTTCACCATAGTTTTCACTCTTGTTGCTTTCTCCACTAAGGTCGATCTGGAAATTCCTGAAGCCCATTCTCTTGAAACGCTTCATGTAGCCGAAAAATGAGAAAGGTTTGTCAGAATAGACATATGTGAGGCCGTCTTTTTCCTTCGGGATATATTGGTCACCTTCCTGGTCGCCATAGGAACCTTTCTTCTTCTCCCATTTCACCCTGGATACATAGAGCGGCAGGTGGGAATATACGAGCAGGTCGCCCACTGAGGGTGCTCCTTTTTCAGCAAGGGCATCCAGGTTATTTCCGTCACTTTCTATAGATATGGTCACCCTGTTGCAACCGAGTTCCTGAAGAGAAAGGATGGCCGAGCTGTTCAGGGCGTGAAGATATTGGCTGCTCATGAGCCTGCACTGGAACGGTTTTAAGAGGTTAAAGTGCCCGATGTTGGAGACCTGCCAGTTTAGAAAGCCTTCATTTGCAAGGTATCCTATTACATCCTTATAAATCGGGATTTCCCCCTCCTGAATAACGAGGGGTAGCGCCCAGACGATGCGCTCCCGCATTGTCTTAAGCCTTTTCATGTGCTTTTTAAGATTGTGAAGGGTCGCTCTGTATAGAGGAACTATAATGCCGTCACACTGGCCTGCAAAGCCGTAGACATCGGGGAGTTTGGCTACCCTTACAAGCGCCCCCCTTAGGACCGCTTCTTTTGGCGGCTCTATCTTTTCTCCTTCAAGGACAGCGATCAACCTGCGGGCAGCCTTACCGCTCGATTGCGGCACCTTTGTAGCCTTAAGTCTGTCAAAACGACGCCTTGCCTCCACATTCTTGCCACGATGTTCGTGGGAGGTAGTCTTGAAGATAGTGTCTCCCGGGCTTAGCTTGCCAGGTACTGCAATCTCTACATTTTCACCCTTGCTGACCTTGGTTACATTTTGACCCTTGATCCAGATATGGCTGAGTGAAAAAGCGGTTCTGCCGCCTGTCTTTGCGTTCTGGATGCGGAGGCGGTCTCTTATGTGGAAATTAACGGCGGTCTTGATCTGAGCCCTTGTTCCCTTGCAGGTGATTACCTTTCCCGCAAACCTGCCCAGGTTGCCAGTTCTGCCCGGAACGGTGACAGACTTTGGCCGTTCGTCGAGAAAAAAACCTGTCGTTCGCTGTCTGCCCATAACATCTTTAAGCAGGTTTTTTGCCTGGTCCAGTGCAAGCGTTTCCTCTGCCTGGGGCGCATCCATTACCATGCGATATGCCTTTACTACATTGTCTACATATTCGACGGACTTCATCCTTCCTTCTATCTTGAAGGAATCTATGCCGGTCTTTAAAAGCTGTGGAATCAGTTCAAGGGCAGAGAGATCACCCATTGAAAAGGGGTTCATCTCATCGTGGCCGGTGCGGTATTCCCTTCGACATGGCTGGGAGCATACGCCTCTGTTTGAACTCTTGCCCCCAAGATAACTGCTGAAGAAGCAGGAGCCCGCGTAAGAAAAACACATAGAGCCATGAACAAAGGCCTCTATCTCCACATCGGACCTCTTGCGGGCTATTTTGATTTCATCAAGTGTCATCTCGCGTGCAACTACGATACGCTTGAAACCCATTTCGCTTAGCTGGTTTATTCCTGCGTTGTTATGGACCGTCATCTGTGTGCTTGCATGCATTGTAAGCTCAGGGAAGTGATCTTTCATAAGTCGGTAGATACCGAGGTCCTGTATGATCACGGCATCTGCATTAAGTGCCGACAGGGCAGAAAGATTTTCTATGACTATAGGTAGCTCATTCTCCTTGACGATGGTGTTCATGGCAACATAGACTTTTCTTCCCAGACTATGCGCATAAGGTATAAGTCGTTCAAGGTCCTGGATGGTGAAATTGGAGGCCCTCCCTCTTGCGCTGAAGGTTTTAAGGCCGAGGTAAACCGCATCGGCTCCACTGTCAAGGGCGGCAAAGAAAGCCTCCATACTGCCGGCCGGTGCAAGCAGTTCGGGTTTGTGTAAAGTTTTCATAGATTAAGTCGTGTTAGGGTTGAGAGGAGGAAATAGTGGACATCCGAATAAAGCGGATTATATCAGATACAGGAGCTTAAGGACAGGCCCAAAAAAATGTTCAGCTAATAGGCCTCAGTCCATTTAACGTCGCGTTCATATCTATAATGATGGGACTTTTTCGAGTTAAGCCTGATCTCATATTTGGCATCTTCTCCGGGTTCAAGGCTTTTTCCATTGGGCCCGCTGCCTTGAATATAGACGGAGTCTTCATCAACGACAACGCCGGTTTTCTTGTCGATAGAGTATATGCTAACCCTTACCCAGTCGGCTCTCTTTGAACCGTTGTTGATTACCCATCCATAGGCCCTAATCCATCCAGTGCGTGTATTCTCGTCGGTATGTAGCTGCCATTTCCATTCAACGAGGGCCTTGTCTGGAGTTTCCCCCGTCTTGTCAGCAGCAGTCCCCTTAATTGTTGAACATCCGCTTGATGAAAGGAAGATGATTAGTAGAGTAAGGAGGTATGGCAACTTTTTGAGTGTTTTCTTCATAGGATATCCCTCGGATATATGATTTATTGGCATGCAAACGCATCAATGTAATAAGCTTTGACAGTTTATGACATCCAATGCGGTCTTTACAAATAAAAAATGACTAAAAGGGAGTTTGCCGAAAGGGAAAAAGTGGTGCCCCCGACACGACTCGAACGTGTGACCTACGGTTTAGGAAACCGGCGCTCTATCCACCTGAGCTACGGGGGCTTGAAACAAGAAAAATGATTGTATAAAATTACAGAAATTTAGTCAATTCAAATATGCCATAAATAGAGACTCTATAACCCGTTTTTCCCTTTTATAAATGAGTGCCTTCTTTACTTTTAGCGAGTTTATACTTATAATAACTGAAAGTGAATAGGTAGGATGGATCTATAAACGATTTAACCAATATGTCAGGAGGTTTAGTAGTGGATTTAGAAAATGATTTTACTCAAGTAAAGACCGGAGTGAAAAGCTCAAATGCTGTTCAGGCAGAACAGACGAGGTATCTTCTGCGGGTTTACAACTGGATGGGAGGGGGGCTACTTTTAACAGGCCTGGTGGCATGGTTTACATCTCAATCTTCAGCACTGATTAACATGCTGGCCGCAAATCCGCTCATACCAATCGGCCTCTTTATCGGCCAGATTGCACTTGTGGGAGTTCTCGCTTTCAGGGTGATGAAGGTGAGGGCCAAAACAGCGGCAATGCTCTTTTTAGGCTATGCTATTTTAACGGGCCTAAGCTTCTCATTTATCTTCCTCGCTTATACGAAATCATCCATAGCGGCCACTTTCGTTGTAACGGCAGGCACCTTTGGTGCAATGTCGCTCTACGGCGCAGCTACGAAAAAAGACCTGACCTCCTGGGGAAGCTTCCTCTTTATGGGCCTCGTAGGAATTATGATAGCTTTTATCGTAAATATCTTCCTTCAGAGCTCCATGGTGCAGTGGGTGGCATCAGGAATCGGGGTGCTTGTCTTTACAGGTTTGACGGCCTATGACACCCAGAAGATATTGCAGATGAACATCATCGGTAATGAAGGAACAGAAGAGGACACTAAAGAGGCGATAAGAGGCGCTCTTACCCTCTACCTTGATTTCATCAACCTTTTTCTTATGCTCCTTCACTTTATGGGTGGAAATAGGGATTAGATAAAATTTTAGTTTAAATGTAAAAAAGGGCAACTTATTAAGTTGCCCT
>JAVVFD010000065.1:0-13392 GCA_032250935.1 bacterium | reverse complement strand
AAGTTTAATTTGTTCTTTCACTATTAGTCACCCTTCCCTTTGAATTATAAGATTGTAAAAGGTTCTTTTTCCTTACCAAAGGTAAGGATAGGAATTTCGCCCTGCTCCGGTTTGATTTTTTCTTTCAGCTTTTTTGCCAGCCCCTCTATAAGGCACTTTTCCGAAGAAAAATGACCTATATCTATTATCGCAAGACCAAGGTCCAAGGCATCTTTTGCCCTGTGATAGTTTATATCTCCCGATATGTAGAGATCGGCCTTCAGCTCTGATGCGTCTTCAATAAGGCTTCCGCCGCTTCCGCCGCAAAGCGCTACTTTCTCTATCACCCTATCCATATCTCCAATAACCCTGACTTTATCAAGGTTAAGTCTTTCTTTGAGCATATTGACCACGTCTGACAGAGAGGGCCTGTTTTTAAAGGTGCCTATTCTGCCGATACCGACTAAATCATCGTCTGCATTTTTTGCTGCCTGAAGGGGCGAGAGTTCAGTGATATGAAGGAGCTCGGCAAGCATGTCGCTTACTCCGCCGCGCGTGGCATCGAGATTGGTATGGGCTGAAAATATGGCCACATCCAGTTTGATGGCCGTCTTTATTATCTTGCCTATCTGTTTTGAGAGATCCAGGCTTTTTATTTCAGTAAAGAGTAGGGGGTGGTGCGTAATCAGCAGGTTAAGTCCCTCTGCTGCGGCTTCATTTACCGCTTCAACGGACGGATCAAGGGCTATCATGATTCCCTTTGCCTCGATAAGTGGATCGCCGATTTGAAGTCCGATAGAGTCCCAGTCAGAGGCGTAGCGTGAAGGCGCTATCTCTTCCATTATGAAGAAAATATCTCTTAGTTTTGTCACAAATTATCTCCGATGAGCAAGCAAAAAAAAATGCACCTATAAGGCGCATTTTTGTATTTTAACTATATGATTTTTATTTCCACAGGTATCCTATCCTTATTCGGAGTTCTACATAAATACATGGTGGGCTCACCTGGGTTCGAACCAGGGACCTACCGGTTATGAGCCGGTGGCTCTTCCAACTGAGCTATGAGCCCGAAAGCAAGAGGGAATTATAACATTTCGGGCGATAAAGTCAAGATATTTCAATAGGCTGGCTGCTTCCATCTCCTTTGTTTTTTTCAGGGTTCCTTAATCTCCAGCGCATTTCTCATAAGTACATGTTCCTCTTCCTTCTCAATTACAGATTGATATTATATTAAGCTGATATTTATGGTTTTAACCATAAAACAGGGCAAAAAGCTTTAGATTTGGATTTATTAAAATAGATTTTTGGCCGTTTGTTGACAGAGATCTTTACAGATTTATTACGATTTTTTTTGGGGCGGTGAAGGACAGGATACCCTGTCACTCTGAAGCGGAATAGCTATGTTCGGGAAGTGCTTCTTCAGAGATGAGTTTCCAAAGGAGCGTGGCCATTACTGTAGATCCGACGACTGTTTTATGGTTGCCCCCTTTCACCTGGGCAAGTCTCATCGTTCTTTCTATAGACGGGTCTCCCGTCAGGTTAAATATGACATCAGCCTTATCTCCCATTGCGGTAATGTCATCCTTGTTCGCAACGACGGGTATTCCTTTTTGAACTGCAAATTTAAGGCCCGGTGAATCGGGGTTTTGTTCCGTGACGGCGATGATGGAAATGCCTCTCTCCCTGTAATCAAAAAGTTTTTTTAGAAAGGTGGTGCCTACGCGGCCAAGTCCCACAATTGCAATATTGATATGATCTTCCATGAAAATCCTCCTTAGCCATAACGGGGCTCTTTTAAAAGTCGATATGAATGTGAATCTGGAGTATAACAGAAGTTTTTAAGGTATGGCAATTTTAAAAGATAAATATATGTCGTAGCTAAATTTCTTTATAATCAGGCCCATCTGATGGAGCTGGAAAGCCCGAGGCTGAAAATAGGGGCGTTAAGGCAGACTATAGATATGCTGCAATCCCTTGACGTGGTGCTTGAAAAATAAAGGGAGCTCATGAAGTAGCTCATATCCTTATGTCTGAACGTTATATTAATGATTGATTTGATTTCCCCTTATGATAACATTCAAGACATTAAAGCTTAAGGGGTGAATGTCATAATTATATATAGTGTTCTTTTTTGCAGCATATGGACAGCTATGATAATCGGCTTTATATGGTCTTTAAAATCGTGTGCCATCTTCAGTGAAGAGATGAACTTTTTGGCCGGTGAGCCTGATAAGTGGCCGCTGCTCAGCATCATCATACCCGCCTGCAACGAAGAGGAGCATATCGGGGAGGCCCTCGGCTCTTTGCTTAAGCAGGATTACCCGAATTTTGAGATTGTCGCCATAAACGATCGCTCCACCGACGGGACGGGAGAGATACTAGATGAACTTGCCGGAACAGACCCGCGCCTGAATGTACTGCATGTAAAAGAGTTGCCCTCAGGGTGGCTCGGCAAGGTGAATGCCCTCCACATGGGGGTGGGGCAGGCAAAGGGGGAGTGGTTTCTCTTTACCGATGCCGATGTGCATTTTCACCCCGGCGCGCTCCGGCGCACTCTTGCTTATGCCATGTATCGTAAAATAGACCATCTGGCCCTTTTCCCCAAGGTGCTCGTCAATAGCCTTCTGCTGGATATCTCCGTCCGCACCTTCGGCCTCTTCTTCCTATTGTCTACGCGTTCGCCACTCGTAAACCGGGAAGGGAGCAGGACGCCGATGGGGATAGGGGCATTTAACCTTGTTAGTTCTGAGATGTTTAGTCTCACGCCAGGTTTTGAGTGGCTCCGTCAAGAGCCGTGCGACGATTATGGTTTGGGGCTCATGGTAAACAGGGCTGGAGGTGTCACCCGCTTTGCCGTGGCTGAGGAAGATCTCTCACTCGCCTGGTATGGCGATGTGAAGGAGATGTTTAAAGGGCTGGAAAAAAATCTCTTCGGACCTGGTCTTGGATATCAGTGGTGGCGCATGCTTTTTACTGTTTTTTTTCTCCCGGCGCTGGCCGTCGCGCCACCCTTTGCGCTTGCTGCCGGGATCATGACCGGTTCATCCTTATTGCTCGCCTCTGCGTCTGCTGCCTTCGGAGCCCATTTGGCCCTGATGCTGCTCTTCATCCCGGAAAAAGGAAGAGAGAGTTTGAGCCTAATCTTTCTTCCCTTCGGGTTTGTCATATTCAGCCTTATGATGCTCTGGTCAGCTTTCCGCTGCCTGAAAAACGGCGGTATTGACTGGCGGGGAACCCATTATTCAACGGAGGAACTGAAAAAAGGTCAGCGGGTGAAGTTCTAAAGGCAATGTTTCTCGACAGGATCAAGAGGATCTACATGAAAATAAACGACCCCGCAGCAAGCTGACGGGGTATTTGGTTGTCATTCCGGGCTTGACCCGGAATCCAGATTGCATACGACTGGATTCCCGCTGGAGTTTATCCCGTACTTGATACGGGGCGGGAATGACGAAACGCAGCAAGCTGCGGGGAATTCAACCCCAAGCGATTAAAACCAGCGCAATCCCATCTATGAATTTTTGATCTTCCTGCTTCATGACCCAAAAGGTTAAGTTCTGGATCTTTATCGGCGCAGCTCTTTGTAAATCTGTGGCTTATGTTTTCTGAGGTATAATCTGCGTATATCTGTGTAATCTGTGGATGCCATGCAGTATGTAAAAAGACGGGAGAGGCAACTCTTTAAAAAATGACCGCCCGACCCACGCTCATCCAATCCGTTCCCTTCAGGTAAACCTTCCGAGATTGCCGGGGGATCAACCCCACGGATGGGCAGAACATCTGCTTGTGCAGGATCGGGCAATCAAAGTATAATCTATTTTTAAGCTGCCTCTTTAATGATAATTTTACCAGATGATTTTAAAGATGCAAGTATGGACAAAAAATAATGGGTGAAAGTATTCATTTAAAAAGAATAACATTCAAAATAAATAGAAGCTATTTGGATTAAATGAAGCCCAAGATTGAAGATGCAGCGGATAAATGATAAAATTATGATGCAAATGAAGATTGAATCGTGAATTTTATTATGAATAAAGAAGAAAAAAAGTCTGTCTCTCTTGTTCTAGGCAGCGGAGGCGCCCGCGGCCTTGCCCATATAGGCGTGATTCGATGGCTTGAAGAGAAGGGGTACGATATAAGATCTATCTCCGGTTCTTCGACGGGGGCGCTTGTTGGAGGTGTATTTGCTGTGGGACAGCTTCATCAGTTCGAGCAGTGGGCACTGTCCGTAACAAGGCGTGATCTCTTTAACCTGATTGACCTCTCCTTCCAGAGAGGCGGCATTATTAAGGGAAATAGGATAATTGGTAGGATAAAAAAAATGGTTGGCGACGCCCTTATCGAGGAGCTGCCTGTCTCATATACGGCCGTTGCAACCGATCTCGATGTCGGCAAGGAGGTCTGGATAGATAAAGGTCCCCTCTTTGATGCCATAAGAGCGTCCATATCCATCCCCCTTCTATTCACTCCTTTTAAAGATAAAGGCAGGCTCCTTGTTGACGGAGGGGTCTTGAATCCCGTACCTATTGCCCCCACATTCAGTGACCTTTCTGATATTACCATAGCGGTGAATGTAAGTGGCTGCGTTGCCGACGGAGGTATAGATCAGGGCAAGTCTGACAAAAGGGCGAAGCCTTCATCAAGACTTCAGGAGAAGATAAATGGTTTCACAGAAGAGATGAAGGAGCTTGCTGCCTCATATTTTAGTGAAAATAAAGGGATGCTGGATATCGCCAACCGTTCTTTTGATGCCATGCAAAGTACCATTGCGCGGCAGAAGCTGGCCGCCTATCCGCCAGATGTCTTGATAGAAATTCCGCGGAATGTGAGTACAATATTGGAGTTTGACAGGGCAAAAGAGCTTATCGGCCTTGGATATGAGGCCGCTGCCATAGCTATGAAGATTAAAGGTTAATGTGCTAAAGGTTGTTGATTCTAGTCAGCAGGACTTTCCTCCTTTACTTGTTTCACCTCTCCCTTGAACCACACCTTTTTCTCTCACAATCAGATGTTCCTCAAATCAGTATTTCACCCGCCCCGTCATATCGAATGCAACCGTTTTGAATCCATTGCCCGCTTCCTATGTCTAATTAGTACAAACTATTTTATAGGGAGGTTGAGATGGATTTATCGAATATGTTCTTTATGTTATTTGTAAATACCTTGCTGACCGGATTGGTTTTTTGTATTCAGGCGAAGGAATAACGGTTTGATTTTTTATCTAATAAAACAGGAGCGCAGGCAGGGAGGCAAGCAAGATGACAGGAGATTTATTGCGGACCCTGGAGGAGAGTTATTATGAAGAATTATTTTTGTGCAGCCCTGGTTATTTCTATTATTTTAAGCGGCTGCACTAACCTTAACGCAAAAGATGAGTTGGAGAATAGTCCCATGAAGAATGAAGTTATGGTTTTTGATAGGGCGACTTTTGCAGGTGGATGTTTCTGGTGCATGGAGCCACCATTTGAGAAGCTTGAAGGTGTGGCAGAAGTGCTCTCAGGTTATGCAGGCGGAGAAGAGGCCGCCCCCACTTATGAACAGGTATCTTCGGGTTCAACAGGTCATTATGAAGTGATTGAGCTTAGTTACGACCCCTTGAAGACCTCTTATGAGGAGCTGTTAGATGTCTTCTGGCGTCAGATAGACCCGACGGACGCAGGCGGTTCCTTTGTCGACCGGGGGAGTCAGTACAGGTCGGCTATATTTTATCATAATCAGGAGCAGAAGCGCATGGCCGAGGCTTCCAAGGAAAGGCTCTCCAAATCAGGCAGGTTTGACAGGCCGATAGTGACCGAAATACTTCCGTACAATAAATTTTACGCAGCCGAAGAGTATCACCAGGACTATTACAAAAAAAACCCGATAAGATACAAGTTCTATAGAAGCGCATCGGGACGCGACAGGTATATAGAGAAGGTCTGGACCAGAGATATGAAAAAAAAGAGCGGGTACAATAAGCCTTCAGATAAAGAGTTGCGAAATTTGCTGACTCCCCTCCAGTATAAGGTGACCCAGAAAGAGGGTACGGAGGTGCCTTACAGCAACGAATACTGGAACAATAAGGCTGAGGGGATCTACGTTGATATAGTTTCGGGCGAGCCCCTTTTCAGCTCCCTTGACAAGTATGATTCGGGGACCGGCTGGCCGAGTTTTACCAGACCGCTGGAGAGAGATAACATATTGGAGCGTGAAGATAACAGCTTGTTCACGAAGAGAATAGAGGTGAGGAGTAAGGCCGGCGATTCGCACCTCGGCCATTTATTTACCGATGGTCCGAGACCTACTGGAGACCGTTACTGTATCAACTCGGCTGCCCTCAAGTTTATTCCGAAGGAGGAGCTGGAAAAAGCGGGGTTGGGCAAATACCTGGAACTTTTTAAGAATTAGGAAAATACAGGAAGAAGGCTGAAGAAATTCCAGATTTTTGGCGACCTGTTGACTTTACTGTCGATCATGTCGGTTTTAACGCGTCCCGATTCCTGGTGCTTATTGCATACTGCCGGATTCCCCGAAATATCTAAGCCGTTGTTCAAAAATAACCGTAAGATTGAAAAATCATGGCTGGCATAAGGGGCCGTAATGAAATGGTCTTAAATGTAATGGTTATTTGATAACGGCCCCTAAATCTTCTTTTCCACCCTGCACTCAAGTCCGCCTTTTTTCAGGCGGAGGGATATCATGTCGCCGATCTCGACGCTATCTTTGTCGTTTATGATTTCACCTGTCGGCATAAGGGTGGCTATGGAGTAGCCTCTGGCAAGCACGGAAAGGGGGCTAAGGGCTTCAAGTTTGCCTGCAGCTCCTTTTAGCTCAGATCTTAAAAGTATAATCTTTTCGGCAGCTCTTTTTTCGAGCCTTTGCATAAGATCATCAAGGCGTATTCTGACTTCGACGAGCTTTCCTGCGGGGTCTTTTAATGAAGCTGTAAATGTGGCAAGGCGGCTTCTGAGCTGGTTTAAATTTGATCTTGCAGCAAGGATTAGCCTCTCTGTAAGGGCATAGATATCTTTGGATAGATCCGCCTGTCCCTTTGTCAGTATCTCGGCCGCTGCCGTAGGGGTGGAGGCCCTCAAGTCCGCCACAAGATCGGATATGCTCAAATCGCGTTCATGGCCAACGGCAGACACAACGGGTACCTTTGATGCGTGAATTGCCCTTGCAACAACTTCTTCATTAAATGGCCAAAGGTCTTCAATGGAGCCGCCCCCTCTTCCCGCAATAATGACGTCCACGTCTCCCGCTTCATTTAGCAGCTCTATACCTTTCGATATCTCCTGTGCCGCTTTTTCTCCCTGAACGGCCGCAGGCGCAATTACTATATCTACCCCTACATTTCTTCTTTCAATAACATTTAATATATCTTTTATAGCGGCCCCGGTTGCCGATGTGACAACCCCGATCTTTTTTGGAAATTCCGGTATGGCTCTTTTCTGTCTTTCATCGAAGAGCCCTTCTTTTTCGAGTCTTTCCTTTAACTGCTCAAATGCAAGGTGGAGTGAACCCATGCCGGAGGGCCTGGCATCTTCGAGGATAATCTGATATTCACCCCTTGGTTTGTATACGCTTACAGAGCCGAGACAAAGAAGTTTTTGCCCGTTTTGTATTTCAAAAGGTATGCTCCTTTTTTGAGTCTTGAACATGACGGCCCGTATCTGGCTGTTATCATCTTTCAAGGTGAAATAATAATGCCCTGATGATGGTATCCTAAGGTTGGAGACCTCACCCTCAAGCCAGATATAGCCGAGGCTTTCATCGATCAGATCGCTGATAAGGTTGGTCAGACCGGTTACGGAAAATGTCTTTATCGGTTGCAGCAATGATTCCACGTCAGCCTTTACTTTCCATTATCTCTTTTATGACGGATTTTAGTTCATCAAGATCTGCGGACTTTACCACATAGGCATCGGATGCCCAGGAGCTGAAGTCCTGCTTGTATTGTCCATATGCGGTGCAGAGAACTACAGGTAGATCCTTATCAATCTCCTTCATCTTTCTTAATGTCTCTATGCCGTCCATTCCCGGCATTTTTATATCAAGGGTGATAAGGTCGGGTTTGCTCTCTCCAAGCAGATCGAGAGCCTCCTGACCGCTTGCTGCTAAAACCACGTCATAGCCTTCATCCATCAATTCTTCTTTGTATAAAAAGCGTATGTTTTCCTCGTCATCCACAACCATTATTTTTTTCATAGGTTTCCTCCCTTATACGAGTTAAGTTTTATATGAATGAAACTGTTGTCCTGGCCTGGCCTGGCCACCTCTTTTATGAGTTAGTAGACCAAAATAGTTATTTTTTAAGAACCCCATTTTAAGTTACTATAGATACTGGAAGTTTTATAATAAATGTAGCGCCTCCTTCATCGTTGTTTATAACCTCAATATCTCCCTTGCAGCTAGTCAGTATCTTATGGGTGATAGCAAGACCAAGGCCGGTCCCCTCATTTTTAGTTGTGAAAAAAGGGTTGAATATATTAGTCATTACATCGTAGGGGATGCCTCCTCCGGTGTCGCTTATTTCAACTATGACAAATTTATCATCCTCATAGTCTGTCTGATAACTTTTTATCTTAAGCAAGCCACTTTCCGGCATGGCGTGCCTGGCGTTTGAAAACAGATTGATGAAAACCTGTTTGAGCTGGTGATAATTTGCCTCTACGAGCCCGGCATCACCCTGCAAATCCTTGCTTACGGTAATATTGTTATTCTTGTAATCGTTCCAGAAAAACTGAAGGGTGTCATCTATGACCTTGTTGATATCCTGAAGTTCCACCTCTATAGGTTCGTCGCGCGAGAAGACGAGTATCTCATTGAGGATATTTTCGAGCCTTTCAACCTCCTTGCAGATGATATCGACATATTTCTTCCCCTCCTTTTCTTCTACCGTTCGTGCAAGGCGCCTTGCAAAGCCGCCGATAGAGACGAGGGGGTTTCTAATCTCGTGTGCAACGCCGGCAGACATCTCACCGAGAGCGGCAAGCTTTTCGGAGTGGACAAGTTTGCTCTGGGCCTTTTTGAGCTCAAGGTGAGTCTCTTCCAGATTCCTGTAAAGTATGGAATTGTCTATCGCAACTCCGGCCTGATTTGCAAATATGGTAAGGAGCCTTATGTCATTGTCGCTGATCGGTCTTCTATTATAGATATTGTCCACAAGGATAACTCCAACCACCCTTCCCGCTGCCATGAGTGGGGCTGTGGCGAAGGCGTGACAGTTAAGCTTTGAAAGCAGATCCAGATTTACCCTTTCATCGTTTTTAGCGTCTGCTATATTATAGGGACTCTTGTTTCGGACAGTAAGGCCAAGTATGCTCTTGTCATTAACGGATACCCTTATGCTTTTTACAAGGTTGTTAAGCTCAGAGCGGGGCGCGTTATGCGTTCCATCCTCCAGAATCTCATGCAGGGTTTTTCTCTTCTCGTTTATTTCGGACCATATTTTCCACGCCTCTTCTGACGAATCAGGCCCTACACCGGTCATTCCCTGAATATAGCCCGATTTTTCGTTGAAAAGAAAGAGCATCGCCCTGTTAAATCCGAACCCGTCGCCTACGGTTACCGCCGTTAGGATGATATGAAGCAGCTTGTCCAGATTTATGGTGGCCATGACCGCTTTATTAAGCTCAAAAAGGTTAGCCAGTTCTCTATAGACCTGTTCTTTTTCCAAATTCAAAAGAGCCATCCTGTCCATGAGGAGGGCATTATTGATTACTGCAGATATCTGAGATGCTACGGTGCTAAAGAGTTGAAGGTCTTTTTCTCCAAATCTTTCTGCGCCGACCTTGCTGAAAAGCGATATGGAGCCCAAATCCTTGTCTCCATAGGTAAGGGGGGCAATTAATAATTTATCCCCCGGCCCCTGAAGCGATACATACTCGCCTTCCTTGTTTTTGAAGGGCCCTTCCAGCAGCATGGCTTCTGATTCGATCTTTCTGCCAGAACCTAGATCCTCGCATTGTGATATGAGAAAGGCCTTTATTTTTTCATTATGAAGATTGTAGAAAAATGAAGAAGAGTCTCTGTTCGGGGTTTCATGGAGGTTAATTATTCCGCAGCTTGCCTTAAGGGCAGAAGCAACCTTGCTAATGGTAATATCCATTAGAGAGTCTAGCTCTATGGTTGAATTGACCGTCTTCCATACATCGTTCAGGGTGAGTAGATACTCCACCATCTCTCTTGAGTTGGAATAGAGCTGGGCATTTCTCATGGTGCCTGCGATCTCTCTGCAGATCGGAGCTATTAACGTAAGGTCTCCCTCTGTCAGTTGTGAACCTTCATGTAGAGTAATTATCAGGCTGCCGTAAAAGAATTTTTGATCCGATATAGGGAAAATGGCGCCTTCCACGGCCGATAAGTCACCTGAAATTTGGGAGAGGAATTCTTTCTCGTCATGGTTTTTTTCAATTACGCAGTTTTGTCTCTCATTGACCACCCGAACTATGGGGTCGATATCGAGCGGTATTTCTTTTTTGAATAGCTTGTAAGGTGAGGCCTTAAGGCTGAGCATTGAGGTCTCAACATCCATAACATAAAGAGCTATATCCTTGAACCCGAAGCTTGAGAGAATAATTTCAAGTATGGAAATCAGTCTGCTATCTATATCGATAGTGGCATTGGATAGCTCGATAATTTCGCTTAAAAGAGCTATGCTTTTTTCGGGGGATAGTTTCACTGTTTATTCTTCCCAGACTCTTTATTGATATTGGCCGCTAAAAGCGCCTTGCCATAGATCTCTATGTAATTTGCGGCAGACTTTTCCCAGGAATGTTCTTCCCTCATCGCAGTGATTTGCAGTCTCTCCCATTCTTTCGGTTCGCTGCTGAAGATATGAAGAGCTTTTTTTATGGACTTGAGCATCGCATCGGCTGTGTATGCCCTGAATTTAAAGCCGTTTCCTTTCTTTCCGGCGGGGCTGTAGGCGACAATAGTGTCATCAAGCCCGCCTGTTGCCCTGACTATGGGAATTGTTCCGTACTTGAGGCTATAGAGGTGATTAAGACCGCATGGTTCATAATGGGATGGCATAAGAAATATATCGGCGCCCGCCTCTATCTTGTGGGCAAGTGCATTGTCATAGCCTATTTTAAGGCCGACCTTTTCCGGGTGTTTTTTCGCCATTTTTTTAAGAAAGGCCTGGATAGATTTAGAGCCCTTTCCTAGAAATACCAACTGCAAAGGCAGGCCCAGCAGGTTCTTTTCAGCCTTTTCTATAAGCTCAAAACCTTTTTGCGCGTCCAATCTTGACACCATGCCGATAAGCGGGACATCTCCAATATAAGGCAATTTAAAGATCTTTTTGAGCTCTTTTTTGCATGCGGTCTTTCCGGCCAAGTTGGAGACGCTATAATTTTTCTTTATATGGATATCAGAGGCTGGGTCCCATTCTTTATAATCAATCCCGTTTATGATGCCGAAAAGCTGCTTGCTTCTTTCTTTAAGTACACCCTCCAGCCCGCACCCGAAGTCGGCGCCTTGTATCTCTTTACTGTATTTGCGGCTTACCGTGGAGAGCAGGTCTGAAAATATGAGGCCGCTTTTTATGAAACTCAGTTGGTTGTGGAATTCCAGCTCCTTATAGTTGAAAAGAGATTTCGGAAGGCCTATATCCTCCATTGCCTCTTCGGGGAAGAGCCCCTGATAGGCGAGGTTGTGTATGGTAAAAACCGAGGCGGTGCCGGAAAAGAGATCCTTATTTTTATAATGCATTTTTAGATATAGGGGGGCCAGGGCCGTCTGCCAGTCGTGGCAGTGCAGGATGTCTATCTTCTCTCTCATCTGCTCTATCGCCTCAAGTGAGGCGATAGAGAGGAAGGCAAAGCGCAGATGATTGTCAGGATAATCATTTAAACCGCTGCCGTATAACTCTTCTCTCAGATAGAAATCATTATTTTGAATAAAGTAGAAGTTGCCTTCTTTCCATATTTTGGCACTATATTCCTTCTTCCCCAGTTTTACCTTGATTTGCATCGCCGTCTCTTTAATATCTCTTCCCGAATGCATTACCTCTTTGTAAAAAGGACTAAAGACCATTACATTGTGACCCGCCTTGATCAGCGCCTTTGGCAGTGCGCCACACACATCTGCCATGCCTCCCGTCTTCGAATAGGGCGCGGCCTCTGAAGATATCATTGCAATGTTTAGAGCGATTTTCATATCTTCGCCTCTTTCAACAAGGATGCTGCCTCTTCGGGTGATGTGGGGTTGATGTAAAAACCCGACCCCCATTCAAACCCTGCCGTCTTTGTAAGCTTTGGCATTATCTCAAAGTGCCAGTGATAATATTCTCTGTCTTTCATGCCAAATGGTGAGTTGTGCAGCACGAAGTTATATGGATGGCTGCCAAGCACCTTGTCCAGCCTCTTCATCGTCTCGGAGAATATGGCGGCCAGCGGCTTTAGCTCTTCGTCCCTTATATGCTCATACACCGCCGAATGTTTCTTTGGAAGTATCCATGTCTCGAAGGGCGACTTCGGGGCAAAAGGAGATATGACGATAAAGTCCTCATTTTCTGCCACTACCCTTTCTGAGTTAGCCAATTCCTGATGTATGATGTCGCAGTATATACAGCGGTCTTTGAAGTCATAATGTTTTTTGCTCCCCTCAAGTTCCTCCGACACCCTTTTGGGGACAATGGGCAGCGCAATCAGTTGAGAGTGACTGTGCTCGAGTGACGCCCCTGCCGCCATGCCGTGATTTTTAAATATGAGAGCATATTTGAATCGGCTGTCTTTTTTAAGATCGGATATCCTGGATCTGTAGGATGACAGGACATTAATAAATTGCGGCAGGCTTATGACGGCCAGGCTGTCATTATGATCGGGGGTCTCTATGATAACCTCATGGGCGCCTATGCCGCTAATCTTGTCATATAGACCTTCCCCTTCTTTTGTGAGGTCCCCTTCTATAGTGAGAACAGGGAACCTGTTTGGAACTACCCTCAGTGCCCAGCCTTTAGTGTCTGGCTGCCTGTTATTATTGGCTATGGCGAATATTTCATGGGGAGTTTTATCTTCATTGCCGCTACAGAAAGGGCAAAAGCCTCCTTTGCTTTCAGGGAGGGGGTCTAAAGAGAAATCGGTGGGCCGTTTGTGACGCTCCGTGGATATGATAACCCACCTTTCCAGAATGGGGTCCTTCCTCAATTCCGGCATATAAAAAACTCCTTATGGACTGTTTGTATTAAGTATTGCGGGAGGATTTTCATTGGAGATGCAAAAGTTCAAATCCTTCCTTGGAAATATATCTAAAGGGTATATCGATGTAAAGAGAAAATAGGATATTTCATCGTCCCCTTACGGCTATTATACAGTATGTCATTCAGCTATTGTTTTATATCTTTAAAGCTTTATAACTCAAGTTTCGCACCCCACCTGCTCATCTAATTTGAGCAGTGAGGATAGGAAACACTTTATAGAATCAAGC
>JAVVFD010000064.1:0-13569 GCA_032250935.1 bacterium | reverse complement strand
AATCAATTATACTACTTTGGAACCCGCTTTTCTAGCTTTATTTAATCATTTCAATAACTTATCGCCCCATAGGGGGGTGCGAAACTCGAGTAAGTATTGTGTCTCCAGAATATATTTAAAAATATGCAAAAATGCGAAGTTTTAAATTTTACATTGTACTAGACTATTTTTTACGCTGCGACAGGAGCTGTAGACACCGTCAGGTTTCTTTCGGGTAATGAACGGGCAAAGAGGAGCTAAACTCTGCTCAAATCAGCCCCTCTCGACAAGCACCGCCCCGCCCTGCCCGCCCCCTATGCAGAGTGAAGCCATGCCAAGATTCAGGTCTCTCCGTTTCATCTCTCTCAGGAGTGTGAGAACCAGCCTTGCACCGGTTGATCCTACCGGGTGGCCAAGGGCAATGGCGCCGCCGTTTACGTTTAGGATATTCCTGTTTATCTTACCTATCGCCTTTTTTGTCCCGAAATGTTCTTCGGCAAATTCCTTTGAGGCGAAGGCGCGTTCACAGGCTATTACCTGCGAGGCGAAGGCCTCGTTGATCTCCATCAGCTGAATGTCCTTGAATTTAACCTTCGTCTTTTCAAGCAGCTTTTGAGTGGCAAATACAGGCCCAAGCCCCATCCTTGCCGGATCAAGAGCTGCGTAGGCAAAGCCCTTTATAAAACCGAGAGGCTCATAGCCGAGCTCCTTTGCCTTTTCTTCACTCATAACAAGAAGCATAGCCGCGCCGTCTGTAAGCTGCGATGCATTGCCTGCGGTCACAGTGCCGTATTTTCTATCAAAAACCGGCCTCAGCTTGCCAAGCGCCTCCATGGTTTGGCCATCCCTTATACCGTTATCTCTTTCTACCGCATTATATTTCGGGGCCGGCATAACAGAGACAATCTCTTCACCAAGTCTTTCTCTTGCCGCCTCGGCCCTCTGGTGGCTCATGAGGGAAAACTCATCCTGATCCGCCCTGGTGATATCGAATTCTCTTGCAAGAATTTCAGCCGTTTCACCCATGTTCTTACCGCAAACCGGATCTGTCAGACCAAGCATAACACCTATAACCGGTTTGAATTGGGCAGGTCTGATGCGCCTGAAAATTTCAATCTTTTGAAGAAGCGTCCTTGCCCTTTGAAAGTCGGTTATGATCGCCTGAAGCTCGGGAGTAAAGTAGAAAGGGATCTGGCTCATAGATTCCACTCCACCGGCTATAACTACCTCGCTCTCACCAGCAATAATCTGCGTATAGGCGCTGGTCATCGCCTGCATGCCCGATGCACAGTTCCTCTGCACCGTATAGGCCGGGATCTCTTCCGGAAGCCCCGCCCTTAGCGCGATTACCCTTGCCGGGTTTGCAGAATCGACAGGTTGGGACACATTGCCGATAATCACCTCATCTATCACTGCCGGATCAATAGCCGTGCGCTCCAACAATTCACGAAGAACCGACCTGCCGAGCTCAATAGCGGATATATCTTTAAAATCTGTTCCTGCCTTAACATAGGGGCTTCTAATCCCCTCAACAATAGCTACTCTTTCCATTGTAGATTCTCCTTTATCTTTAGACTATCAAAGGGGCAATAAGGATGCAACAAATTAGAAAATACTGCCGCCAATAGACTTGCATAGGAACGATCAATATTATACAGTATGGACCATGAAACATGTTTACAAAAATCCACCTGAAAAAGGCTGGTGGGGAAAGGCCCACGAAATCATATTCGAGGCGGACACTCCGGCAGGCAAGTCATTTGATCTCCTGATCATGACAAATATAATCCTCAGCGTCTTTGCAGTTATGATGAAGAACGTTACATCTGTAAGGAATGCAATCATCGCAGTACCCACAAGCATTGTAACTGCTGAAATATCTCAGCAGACATTGAGGCAGAAAATATCGACGCGGGCTTGTCCCGAATGCAGCCTCGAAGGACACGACAGCAATGCCATTCACTGCAAATGGTGCGGGGCCAGACTCTGATCAATATCCAATAAACGACCCCGCGCAAGCTGACGGGGTATTCAACCCCAAGCGATTAAAAACATTTAACAGGGAGCCAGCTCAATGACCGGACAAAACAGATTTCTTTTCACTATATTTTTTCTTTTGGCTTTCTCAAGCCTGTCTGAAGCCAGACCCGAAAGAATAAAACCTGGCCTCTCCTACTTTTCTGAAGGCTACACCACTGAGAACAATCTGTCCGACATAGCAGAAGAAAAGAACTATGAAGAGGTCTTCAAGAACTACGAATTTTATGAGGCTGTTTATGATGACAAAAAACGAGTGAAGATATTCAAAGCTTACAAAAGAGGAGATCTTGTCTCGAAGGAAGAATATTTCTATGCTTCCAATAACCGACTAGTAAAGAAAGTGGTCACAGACAGTAAAAACGATGTCAAAACCATCACTTTTGATAAATAGACAAACATCAAATCAAGATCTAAAGGCTGCCTTCACATCCTTTGGATATAAGATCTGAGAGCTTTCTGACAATCACATTGACCGATATAATGCCGAGCTTTCCTTCAGCCTTCAGTTCCTCTACACCCTTACTGTACCGGGCGACCCTTTCAGAATTATCCTGCAGATACTTTTCAAAGGTGTCCTGCAGGTTTTCACTCTTCCTCTTAAAGTCCAGTACAGATACAACGATGGCGTCCTGACATTCCTTGATTTCATGTCTCAAGTGGGATATATTTTCGACGCCCCATTTATCTGCCGCCTTGATCGAATCCAGCCCCTCTGCCAGCCAGTCAAGACTAAAGTAGTCACTGACCTTCAGGTAAAGCATTGCCGTTTCAATAAAACTGGAATGGTGCGCCTCCTTGATCCTTATGATATCCATAATGTCTTTCATGAAGGGGAGCAGAAGATATCTCTTTGCTAAATCCTCCGGCATGCCGAGAGAAAGATCCTTTTCGAGAGTGCTGTCCAGCTTATCCAGTTTTTCCTTCCTGCATATCTTCCTGACGCAATCCCACAGATCATCCTGAAGGCTGCTTACCAGCTGCCTATACTGACCTATAAAATCGAAAGATATCCTCTCTTCCGATTGATTTATGATGAACCACTTAAGGGCATATGAAATGACCTCTTCCAACTCCATAAGATATCTGTACTGGAGCCTGGATGATATCCTGTTATCGAGGGAATAAATGTCCTCTCTGAAGCTGTCGGCCTGAATAAGGTTTTCTATGATAATATACCCTTTTGCAATGCCGGGGATAGATCTGCCCGTATAGGATGCCGTCAAGGGAAACAAGGTGACGCCCGCCCTGTTGATTATCCTGTTTATAATCATGGTGGAAATAATCTCTGCCTTCAGCCTGTGCTCAAGCAGGTGGGGTGCAAAATCTTTACTTATAGTCTCAGGGAAGTAATCTCTAAGGTAGGTCTGGGCGAAAACGGTATTTACCATGCTAGAGTCAAGCAGTTCATTAAAATACTTCATCTTCTGGTATCCGATCAAAACGGCAATAAGCGGCCGCGTAAAGAGCTCCTCGCCCTTCCGGATGGCCTCTTTCATATCCTGAGCTGGAGGCACGAACTCCCCGGACCGGTCGAAGGAAAGAGTCCGCTCCATTTCATCGACAACGGTGACAAAAGAATCAGGGGCTGATCTGGCCCTGAGATAATCCATTGAACATGCGGCGCTCTGGAGATAGTTGTTCTTAAGCACCTTACTGGCCACCTCGTCGGTCATTTCCTCAAGCATGGCATCTCTCTCAGCGACGCCGCCTATTTCGCCTATTTCGACGAGATAGTTGAGCATGATCTTCAGGTTGACCTCATGGTCCGATATGTTAACTCCTCCCGAATTATCGAGGGCATCTGTATAACACTTCCCTCCGGCGGCAGAATACTCAAGTCTGCCTCGCTGGGTAAGACCGAGATTACCCCCCTCTCCTATGACCTTTGCTTTAACCTCAAAGCCGTTAACCCTTACGCGGTCGTTAGCATTGTCGCCCACATCGAGAGTGCTCTCGACCTTAGACTTTACATAGGTGCCGATGCCTCCGTTGTACAACAGATCAACCTTTGATTTGAGAAGGAGCCGCACCATCTCCTCTCCCGTCACCTCTTTCTTGTCGGTAGCTAGCCAGGCGGACATCTCGGCGCTTACGGGAATAGACTTTGCCGACCGGAGAAAGAGGCCGCCTCCCTTGCTAATCAGATCGCTCCTGTAATCCGTCCAGGATGACCCCGGCATCTTAAAAAGCCTCTCTCTTTCTTTAAAACTTGTTTCAGGTTCAGGATCGGGGTCAAGAAATAGATGCATATGATTGAACGCGCCGACAAGCTTTATCTTGTCAGACAAAAGCATTCCATTACCAAAAACGTCACCCGACATATCTCCTATCCCCACCACGGTAACCGACTCCTTTTGAATATCGATATCCAACTCCCTGAAGTGACGCTTTACCGATTCCCATGCGCCACGCGCGGTGATACCAATCTTTTTGTGGTCATAACCCGACCTGCCACCTGAAGCGAAGGCATCATCCAGCCAGAAAGCATAACTTTTAGATATCTCGTTGGCCCTGTCGGAAAGGAGGGCCGTTCCTTTGTCGGCCGCCACAACAAGGTAAGGATCGAATCCGTCATAGGTGAGGACGTTTTCAGGATGCAGCTCCTTCCCCGCTGCATAATTATCAGTTATATCCAGCAGTCCGCTTATAAAAGCTGTATACTGCAATTTCATATATTCGTACTGCTGCTCCCTTGTATCAAAACAGCCTTTCTTGATAATAAAACCGCCCTTTGCCCCTTCAGGAACGATAATGCTGTTTTTTAGCATCTGGGTTTTCATAAGTCCAAGAATTTCGGTCCTGAAATCATCGGGCCGCTCACTCCATCTTATGCCTCCCCTGGAAACGGCTCCACCTCTTAAATGAACCCCCTCAAAGGACGGCGCATGCACATAAATCTCCGCCATAGGCCTGGGCGACGGAACCTCGGGGATCTGGTCACTTGCCAATTTTATTGATATGCACCCTTTTTCAGGTTCAATATAAAAGTTTGTCCTGGTGGTAAATTTCCCTATATTGAACAGCGTACTTATAACCTGAAAGTCGGCAAGGCTTTGAATATCGGCAAGGTAGTCGATGATCTTTGCTTCAAGCTCTTTCATCAAGCTCTCCCTCTTGCGTTTTGCAGAAAAAGGAGAAAATTTTGCGGAAAAATATTCGCATATAGTTCCCATGACCCGGCTGTGCCTGACTATCGTCTCAATTACGGAACGGTTGTTGTATGTCCTGTTTATCTGTATCATGTAGTTTTTGAATGTACGCACAAGCTCTATATTCCGACGATCCAGCCCTTCAAGGATGAGAAGCCTGTTCAAACTGTCGTCCTCCAGTCGGCCCTCCTTTACGGCCAGCATGGCATCGATAAAAATTGGCAACAACTTCTCCAGTGTTTCGAGCTTTTCGGAGCTGTCTTCCAGGGTATAATTATAGATATAGGCATCCCCTTTCTTATCAATATCATTCAGTTTATAGGCGCGCTCTTCCGTCACATATAATCCGAAGTTTTCCAGTTCCTTCAATATCTGCATAAGAGGAAGGGGGGAAAGGGAATAGAAACTCAGCTCCGCCATATCTGATGCAAAATGACTAAATCCAATCTGCAAACGGCCTTCATCAAAAACTGTTTCCAGCTTCCCCACATCTATGGCAGCGCCTTCGGGCGAGTTGGAGCCTTTATAGACCTTTCCTATAGAATCAATATAACGTTCGTAAATAGAAGGGGCGCGGCCCTCATAGGCGCTGTATAGAGCCTTTTGAAATTGATTGTCCCAGCCGGCTGCAATTTTCTTGATCTCCTCCATGGCAGCAGGAAGATCGGGAGTATCGAACTCCTTACCGGGCGAACAGAAATAGTAAAAAAGGAGAGTCCTTGCCTCTGTGCCGGAATGATGCCATACGGCGATATCCCTGTGAAATATGGAGGAGAGATATGTTTCGATAGCCTTTCTTACGGAATAACTGTTATCGTTGCTGGCAATGGTAACCATCACCATCGCATACCGCCCGCCGTCTCCCATCCTGATATGAATGGTTACATCTTCATCACTCTCGGCGGACATAATGTCGAAAATAGAGCTTTTCAGCTGATCTACATTGGCGTAAAAGAGCTCCTGCTTCGGGATGAAATTAAATACCGCCCTCGCCTCCCTATAGCGGAAGTAATCGGCAGCCTTTGAAAAAACGGCAGTGACCGACTCCGACTTATATCGAAGCATCGGTATGGCGTCGCTCCTCCAGTGCATGGCGCCCCGCGTGAGTCTCCCGATAAGGACCGTCTCTTTCCTCCCGCCCGAATCATCCCTTTCATGTCGAATACTGAAGAACTCCATGGGCGACAGCTGGTAAAGTACATTCCCGCCGGTACTGCAAAAATCCGACGAGATAAATCTTGCTTGACCGGACCTTGTAAGCACAATATCTTCAACCTCCGATATAAAACCGGGTATGATCCTGTCAACAAGTCCCTTTTCCCTGAATATCCCAAGGTCCCCGCCCTTAACAGGAGTGAGCCCCGGCTCACCATCAGGAGAAGCGAGTATATAATCCCTTACCCCGAGAAGAACAAAATTATCAGTTGCAAGCCAGTCAAGAAACTCCGATATTTCGGCGCCAACATACTTGCTGTCCGGTACCGTCATATTCTCTACTTCCCTGGCACGGGTCCTTACCCTCTCCTTCATAGTTTCAAAATCTTCAACGGAGAAGGATATACACCTTAAAATTGCAAGGAGGTCATCACGGATATCTTCTATTATTTCTTCATCAGGAACCTTCTCGATGTATAGATTGATAAAAAGTTCGCCATCACCGTCGCCGCAGGTAGAAACGGACTCAACTTCACCTCCCTTTCTATGTGGGAAAAATATCGGATGTGCAGCGCCGATCAAGCGGCACCCCCTCTTTATAAAGTAATTCCTTAATGATTCGTAAACAAATGGTCTGTTCATTACATGGACACCGACTACCGTAGTGTCCAGGCTGAAGGAGAGGCGCGACCGGTCATCTTCAACAGGGTTAAATACGCAGACCTTCGGGTCAAACTCTTTTTTGCCGTTTTTTTCGCTATAGCTGGGTGGGGTAAGTATAAATGTTAGACATTTTTTTAAGGCGTCACATACCTCTTCCGGCGACAGTTCGTTCCACAACCTTGAGGGGAAGCTATCCAGTATTATGGAAGATAAAGAGATGGATACACTATCTTCCCTGGCAGCAATCAGTTTATCAACCTGACCTCTTTTAGAATCGATGATCCTTTTCATAATGAAGATACCTTTAAAAGATTAACAAAGATGGGTCAATCCGTTTGGGCGGCTTGTCGCCACTCCTCGGGCTTAAACTTTATAAAAATTAAAAAAAAAGAGCTCCACCCGTAAAAAACGATGAAACTCCTTCAAATAGCGACGGATAAAAGTGGGCCTAACGACCAGAATATTTCAGGACAACAGAATATCAAATATAACAGCTGAAAATAAAATGGCAAGATAATACATGGACGCCTTGAAGTTCTGCCATGCTATTTGAGATGACTGCTGCGCCAGGAGCTGAATATTTTTTAAAATGAAATAGCCTCCCGAGGCTGCCGCTGCGACGGCATAAAAAATGCCGAGGTGGCCGAAGTAGACGGGAAGAAATGACGAAGCAACAAGAAATATGGTGTTTATAAGGATGTAAACAGCTGTTTTTTTATCCCCTATCACCACAGGCAGCATGGGAACACCGGCCTTCCTGTAATCTTCTTTATGGACTATGGCAAAGCTCCAGAAGTGGGATGGCGTCCAGAAAAACATAACAAGAGCAAGTATAAGTGGCAGGGCGCACATCTCGGGGTTTACGGAAGCCGCCCCGGCGAGCACGGCAAAACTTCCAGACAGACCGCCTATGAGAATATTTGTCCAACTCTTTCTCTTGAGCCAGGCAGTATAGAGGACAACATATACAAAGGCGCCCAAAAAGAGATGAAGAGTAACTACGTAGTTAAGGGTTACTGTAGTAAGGGAAAGAGCCATAACGATGAGCAGAGATGCCATCCAGAAGACGGACCGTGTTGACGTTATGATGCCGGTCGTGAGCGGCCTCTTATTGGTCCGGCCCATCTTCAGGTCTATGTCCCTGTCGATGTAATGATTAAACGCGCCTGAGCCTGCTGCCCCCATCATCATCGCCACGCAAAGAAGAACGATATTGATCCAGATAATCTCCTTGCCGCTTGTCGTTGCCGACAAGGCGCCCACAATAGCGCTGAATGTGATGAGAAAGGCTATCCTCATCTTAAAAAGCGGTATATACCCCCTTAAGTCCACCATTTACCCTCTCCCCCAAATAAAATTAAATATCGTAGAATCCTCAGTCTGCAACAGCTTCTGATTCATCTTTCTTGCCCAAAAGGCCGAACAAAATATTATATACATAGCTGGCCCCACCTGCAATAGCAATAAGTCCGCCTACGCCCATCATGGTCATGCCGGCTATCTTTCCAAAGTTGTCAAGCCCCTGGGCCGCGCCGTAGGTCTTCCTGGCAACACCGTGTCCTCCTGCCCAGAAGAGGCCGATGGCGAAAAGCAACTGACCGATGCCGTAGATATATGGCTGGTATCTTGCAAGTTTCGGACATGGCGCCCTTCTTTTTATCATAGGCAATATATAGTAGCTAAACCCCATAAAAGAGGTTGTAACCGCGCCTATTACCCCATGATAATGCGCAGGAATTTTAGTATTGCTATCCTTGATAAAAAGGGCGAATATCCCCCCTGTAATAAACAGCAGGAGCGAAAAAACAAGTGCAGAAAAACCGGGCTCGCCCCAGGGAAGGGGCGCCTTCTTTCCAGCTGTAATTATGCTTTTTATAACGGCAAGACCGATCAAGGCAACGGTTATACCGTAACCGTATTGCATGAGGATGGTGAATGCCTTTTTATATTCATCTGTCCCACCTTCATAGAAAAAGAAAATAAGAGGCGCGGCCATAATAAAGGGGATAAAGAGGGCAAACAAAATAGAGCCGGCCTTATCAGAAATTGCCGAGGTATTAAGAGTGATTTTCACTAATAAAATCCATACAACAAGCATCCCTATAGTATTTGAAAACTGGAGTATATGACCGCCGCCCCAGAAAAAATGCTCCAGATAAATAAACTTCTTCAGTCCTTCCGGAAAGGTCAGGTAAGCAAACAAATAGCACAGCAGGGCTGAGATGACAGCAAGGGCACAAACCATCATGCCTGTTATCTCCGCTCTGAATATATTCGCTCCATCCCGTGCTGCGGAAAAATAAGTCAGCAATATATTTGCTATATATGCAAGGAGTCCCAGGGCAAAAAGAAAGAGGCCTGTAAAATAGAGCGGATGGTCAAGAACAGGTATATAGTTGGTGAACATGGGAGTACCAAGCCCCATAAGTGCAGGCATTATAATAAATGCGGTGCCTAAGGCCGACAGTGCAAAGCCAGCCATCCCCAGCTTCATACAATATGTAGGCTTCCCGGTGACTCCTGAACTCGTAAGTGCCCATAGTACACCGTTGAATGTGAGAAACCAGATAACGATGGAAAGAACAACATGGTCAACAAGGGCCACCCTGAAGTAGTCCCTGCCCGGCAGGATATCCTGGATATGAGGTGTCCTGGCCATGGCGAGGAGAAAGGCGAACAGGCCGGCAAATATGAGTGAAACCATGGCAAGCATAAGCCATGAATAAACCAGCCTGCGGCTTCCCCCTTCAAACGCAATAGAGAGCTTTTCATTTGTCATTTATATCTACCTTTAATTATGGAGAAGAAAAAAAGATTATCGGCGCTTAATTTTTTGCTTGTAAAATATATAATCTGAAAGGAAATTAGTCAAGGAGATTAAGCAATTGTGCTTAAGGAAACATAGGTGTAAATTGTTATTATTACACCATTAAACCGAGCAAAGTTCCAGATACCATCTTATCAATATATCGCCCCACAAGATATAGAGAACTGCCCCGAGTGAGAGAAAGGGGCCGAAGGGAATGGCGAACCGCCTCCCCTTTCCGCTGACAAGCATCGCCCCTCCTCCTATTACCGTACCTAGAAGAGATGAGGCCATTATTGTAAAGAGAACGCCCTCCCATCCCAAAAACGCCCCTAGCATGGCGAGCAGTTTTATATCGCCGCCTCCCATCCCCTCATGCCCTGTCAGCTTTTCATATACAACAGCGACGAGCAACAGACTTCCGCCGCCGACCAGAATCCCGATGAGTGAATCCAGCCATGAAAGCTGAACAAGCACAAAAGAGGCTAAAAACCCGATAGGGATTGCGGGAAGAGAAATAACATCAGGGATTATTCGATGATCGAGGTCTATGAATGTGATGGTAATAAGCGCAGAAACCAGGCAAAAGTAAACCAGGTATGAAATTGAGGGGCCATAGTAAACCATGATCAGAACCGACAACATACCGGCAAGAAGTTCGACAAGAGGATAGCGTACGGAAATGGGAATTTTACACTGTCTGCATTTGCCAAGAAGCAGGAGATAACTTAAGATAGGTATATTATCGTAAAATTTTATGCCATAACCGCATTTAGGGCAATTTGAAGGGGGAGAAACTACAGATTTTTTCTGCGGTATCCTTGCTATGCAGACATTCAGGAAACTTCCGATGCTGATGCCGATCAAAAAAGAAAAAGATACAAAAAACCAGAAAATATGCACTACATTCCCTTGCCGTTAAAATTAAGAATCAAATATGCCCAAAGATAACACCATTTACTTAAAGAAACAAATATATTCAAATTCATTAGTAGCAGGCGCCCTCGATTCGCTTCATTAAAAACGCTTTATTTGACATTGCCAAAAACTGATATAAACTTATCTTACCTATAATTACTAATTAAGGAGGATTCATGGACAGTACATATAAACAGATCGAACTTGTTGGCATTGCCGAAGAGGGATATGAGAAGGCTATTCAAAACGCAGTAGGCAAGGCTTCTCAAACGCTGGAAGGTATGGCATGGTTTGAAGTAATAGAGCAACGCGGAAAGATCAGCTCGGGAAAGATAGTTGAATATCAGGTAATTATTAAGGTCGCATTCAAACTGAACTAAGCCGTTTTAAAAAAATTAACCTGGACATCAGTGCGGCGGGAACGCCATAAGGGGCTTTAAAGGCTTAACCGGAAATGCACTGCTTATTCCTCAACAGTTTCTAAAGGAGAGCAAGATGAGCGCAGAGGAGATATTAAAATCGATCAGGAGTTTATCAGATGCAGAAAAAGACAAACTGTTTCTAGGCATTATGGAAGACTTTAAGGATGAGATGATGAAAAGTCCGGCCTTCATGCAGCATGCAACAAGCATCATGCACGAGTATATGGGTAAGATGCGCGAGGGAGGCATGGACGTCAGCATCTTTGAGGCGATAGCAAAAAAATAGCTTTTTGTTCCATGCCCCCCTGTGCTACCATTTAGCCCCGAATATCAAAGGGCTTAAATAAGATCTGCTTTTATTTTATTATTAATATCAGGCAGCACAGACAGGCAAAAGGAAACATTGAAGACGAAACAAGGCAGAACATTTCAACTTGCAGTATTTGCAGTATTTGCGTTATTAGTTCCTCCTTCCACCTCCCATGGGGCAGAAATCGAAGGGCCGAGGGTGCTAGGCATGGGCGGCGCCTATTCAGCTATTGCCACAGGACCTGATACCATCAGAATCAACCCGGCAGGTATAGGGATGAACAAGGTATACCTGATCAAGGCGGCACACCGGCAAAGCAATGAAGATATAAAGACCTACAACCTGAGCATACTGGATTTCAAGACCTCAAGTTCCCCTCTGGGCATCAGCTTCACAAGAGAGGAGATCGGTGAAGAAGAAAGGGACTACGGCATCCTCTCCTTTTCCAACTCCGGCTCATCCACCCTCATAGGTCTTTCAATAAAATATTTCAAAGACACGCTAATTGATGAAACGGACTATTCTTACGACATAGGTCTCCTGATGAGACCAACAGATGATCTGAATATCGGTCTGGTAGGAAAAAACATTGAAAGCACCGACCTTGATTTTGTGCACGAAACGTATACCGCCGGGGTGGCATACAAGATAACGTCAGAACTTACCGTTGCGGCCGATTATAGCCGGGACAGCAGTCTGGACGATGACAATACGGTCTCAGCCATAGGGATACAATACGCGTTAAACACTACAGTTTCCATACGAGGTGGATATAACCGGGATGAGATATCCGATGCCGATTACTATTCAGCAGGTCTTAGCATATTTGACCGGACTGGCTATCTTGAGTATGGCTACAGATGGAATAAGGATGATAGAGACGATGATATACACTCGGTGTCACTGAGCTTGAGCCGCTAAAAAAGGTTTCAAACTGTTCAAAATAAATTTCACAAAGAGATTAACTTAATTTTAAAACACTAATAATATAATGAAAGGTCAAAGCCTTATGAAATCAGCATTAATCACAGGAATTACAGGTCAGGACGGATCGTATCTGGCGGAACTGCTTCTGGAAAAAGGGTATGAAGTCCACGGCATTATAAGAAGATCCTCCTCTTTCAATACGGAGAGGATAGATCATTTATATCAGGACCCACACAAAAGCGGGACAAAACTCTTTCTCCATTACGGAGATCTTTCTGACGGAACAGGTATTCGCCGCATACTGGAAGAGGTAAAACCCGACGAGGTATACAACCTGGGAGCCCAATCTCACGTGAAAGTATCTTTTGATGAGCCCGAGTATACGGCAGATATCGACGCCCTGGGCACTCTGCGCCTCCTTGAAGCTCTTAGGGATTATCGCGACAGGACAAAGACAAAGCATGACGTGAAATTTTACCAGGCCTGTTCTTCTGAGATGTTCGGCAAGGTTATAGAAACCCCGCAAAAGGAAACTACGCCTTTTTACCCCCGTAGCCCATACGCCGTTGCAAAGGTCTTCGGCTACTGGCAGGTAGTCAACTATCGCGAGGCATATGACCTCTTCGCCGTAAACGGCATACTGTTCAACCATGAATCGCCGAGACGCGGGGAGACCTTTGTTACAAGAAAGATCACCCGCGCTGCAACAAGGATAAAGCTTGGACTGCAGGACAAACTCTATCTGGGCAATATGGATGCAAAGAGAGACTGGGGCTTTGCAGGAGATTACGTTGAGGCGATGTGGCTTATGTTGCAGCAGGACAAGCCAGATGACTATGTGGTGGCAACTGGCAAGACCTATTCCGTCAGGGAATTCGTGGAGAGGGTCTTTGGTCGGCTTGGTCTTGACTGGCAGAAATATGTAGAGATCGACTCCCGATATTTTCGTCCTACCGAAGTGGATCTTCTCCTTGGCGATCCATCAAAAGCTAAAAAAGCGATGAACTGGGAGCCCAAAGTCGACATAGATGAACTAGTTGAGATGATGGTAGATCACGATCTTGAACTTGCCAATCAGGAAAAGACGCTGAAAGATGCAGGACACCTCTATCAGGGAAGAACCAACCACGAGTGATCATCAGGACTCAGGACTCAGGACTCAGGACTCAAGACTCAGGACTCAGGACTCAGGACTCAGGA